>NZ_JAAHHU010000325.1:0-4861 GCF_010672095.1 Moorena sp. SIO3I6
ATATTGTGCGTTTGGTTAATTGGTGGCAGGGAGTTCCATTTGCAGCTACCCGATGTTCTCGTTTTGCTGCTCTTGGGCCGACCGGTTGACCTATGTCTAAACAAATATTAATTTCGCCAGCGGTATCAATTCTGGGGGACTTTGACATGATTACCCCCCAAAATTGGGGGGTTAGGGGGGCAAAACTAACTAAGCGTCCTCTAACCTTTAACCAGACCATTGTGATTGTTGCTTCAGGAGGATATAAAGAAGCGGGAGTCGATCAAGAAGGGCAAGATAATAATCTGCTTCCCCTTCCGGTAGCCTTCTGGCGTCGTTCACAGGGTTGGCGAGATTGGTTCGATAGCAAATCATCCTTTACTGGTGGTGAAGCCCATAGTTACATCGCCCACCATCTTTTTTACCAGCATCTGGTAATACCAATTCCTAATACCTTGATGATTTTGCTAACTGCTGTTTTAGGTAAGGGATTTAGGTTAATTAAACAGGATTATCCCGAGCAACAGCAATGGTGGTTTAGCAATCTAGGTAATGCTTGCTTGCTTTGTTGGTTAGTTTATTGCTTGATTTCACTACAAATTTATATCTCTTTGAAGGTGCTGCTACCTACTTTGATGCCTTTAGTAGTGTTTAGGATCTATAGCGTTACGCAAAGGGAGTAGGGAGTAGGGAGTAGGGAGTAGGGAGTAGGGAGTAGGGAGTAGGGAGTAGGGAGTAGGGAATCGGGAATCGGGAATCGGGAACATTATAGCAATTCTTATACTCATGATTACAAAGTTTATCCTGTTAAGGCAAAAGCTAATAGAAAAGAATGGTTTACTGGAATCAAGTTCCCCCCCTGATTAAGGGAATGTTTGAATCGAATCAGCTCCCCCCCTGATTAAGGGAATGTTTGAATCGAATCAGCTCCCCCCCTGATTAAGGGAATGTTTGAATCGAATCAAGTTCCCCCCTTATTAAGGGGGGTTAGGGGGGATCCCTAGTCAAATATAGCAATTATCATAACTGCGATAAACGCTTTATTTACTCATTAACTTATCAGTCAGGAAGCATAGTATGGCTAAAATACTCCCGAACAAATCCACTCTGGCACTAACAGTCGTAGTACTACTCTGTTCTTATGCACTGCCTCTTGAAGCAATAGTAAAAACACCTCAGTCTGGTCAGGATTTATCCCACTTTCAAGGCCAGCTAATTACCTTAAAATGGGGTGATATTTGGGAGAGATTGCGACGAAAAAAAGGTAAAGGAGGCTCAAGAGAGGCTAATCCTATCGAGCAAACTATCTGCATGCTCACCCCTGGTCAGCTATCAGATAGTGACGAAAATTATAATCATAAAGGAAGCTTAGAAATTTGGAGTGATAAACCTCTATTTCTCTGGCAAGGAGAAATGAAAGGTATTGAGGTGGGTGAGTATCGTACTAATCAACAATTGTGGGAGCAACCCTTAGACCCTACTACCACTAATATCCTTTATCAAGGCAAGCCCTTACAACCAGGTAAAGCTTACTTTTGGCGGAATACAATTCCTTTAGACGAACTTCCTACTAAGAGAAGTTTTCGTTTAATGAATGACCAAAAGCGTAATCAAGTCACCACTGAGTTAAATGAATTAGAAAGTAATCTGAAAGCTAAAGATGCAACTGCTGAAAAGATTGCTTTGGAACGAGTTAACTATTTCATCGACAAACAACTTTGGTCAGATGCATTACGGGAAATTTATCTGATGCCTAATCCTCCAGCTGAGGTAACTGATATTCTTGATAAGATTAACAATAAGGCTCATGATTTTTGTAAGCAGGAGCGGGAATAGGGAATAGGGAGTCGGGAGTCGGGAGTAGAGAAGAGGGAGGAGTGAGGTGTTGGGGTAAAGCTCCAAGACCTTGCTGCATTCCTTTGTCTATCAATCAAACTTTTATCCTAATAACTTACGTTTTAAATCTGTAGATGAAATTCCTTTATCGTTACCTGATATATAATTTTTCCAAGCTTCTTGACTTTGAACAATTTCTGTGATTGGAATGGTTTCTTCATCTCCTTCTACTTCTATCGCTTGATTAACTAAGACTTTTAATTCATCTAGTAATCGTAGTTGGTCAGAGAGACTAAGAGAATGAATTTGATTAAGTACCTGATTGTAATTTGTCATACTCATAACTTGTAGTGCTGCGCGCAAGGGTTATTAAATTTTAATATAACATAAAAAAAAATACAATTTTTGCTTTTTTGGATTGGAGATGTCTATTTTATATTAAAACTTCGTATGTCTCTGGCAAATTTTTCTAAGTTATGACCTATGCTATATCCCTGAGAACGTCGCCAAGCAATATAAAATCTTAACCTGTCCCAATAATAAGGTATAAAAGGATTCCAAATATCAAATGCCATCTTATTGTGAATTGCTCCAAATCGGTAAGCAATAGAAATCTGATTGCAGAAACTCAGGAAAACTTTTACTTTAATGTGCAATTCAGTATCTTCTTGTAGCTGAAGTAGGCGAGCGTTATCATCATCTGAAGAGTCTAACCAAGCATCCACATCAACCCTTGTTTCAATCATTGAGGGATCACTCAAGTGCTGCATATAAGACATGGTTCTACTGAGCTTGAATTGTCTTAAAGAAACTAGGAAGCCTATTGCAGCCAAAAAAGCTCCGACAATTGATCCAAAATCTACAAGAGTATCAAGCTTCATAATCAAACTAATAGTTAAGCTTATCTTAGTGAAACCTAACTTATATAACGGTTAGCATTTAAATCAATTCAATTATACTATAAAATTCCGTATTTTTTATATTGTTTACAAAAATTAATATTTACATAAAGTTGATTACTGGGAATAAAATAGCGCTACCAAAAGTAAAAAAAAATAGCCGTAGAAATACTATCCACGGCTATTTAAATGATCTATGTCAATGAGTTTTCAAACCCAACCTGATGTAATCCGATGTAATTGGCCAAAGGCCAAGCTATAGTAACAGACCGGAGCCTTTGCCAGGGGGGGGAAACCCCCCCAGAAATTTAAAGTGTTATGGCAACAGCCAATACTTCATCATTTTAGTAATCACTTCCCCTGGAACCTCAGTCGCCTCAAGAGGAGTCCATTCCGCAATCGACCCATAGCCCAATTTATAAAGCATTTGCATACTATAGATTACTGCTTCACGAGAGCCTTTCAGAGTGTGCTCAACAGGTTGTTTCTTGAAGTTTGACTTAAAGTCTTTTGACATAGATCAAAATTTGAACTCGTTAGGTTTATATAAATAATAGTAATGATTATGATTTTATTTGTCAAGGGTTTTGAAAAGTTTTTTTTGGGGAGTTTTAGGGATAATAAAAAAAAGCGATCGCTCTTAGCGGAAGCTGAGGCCTTTGGCCAGGCGGGGCGAACGCTTAATCGCGTAGCGTGACCTTAGGTCAATCGCGTAGCGTCTCTTTCAGAGAAGACCGTAGCGGCTATTGCAGAGCATCGCTTTTTTTAACGAGTAAATTTAATCGTTAAATTTAAGGATAGGGCTGGGAGGAGGAAGTAGGGAATAAGGAACTTCAGATCTCTTTCCTAATGTTGCCTTTTGCCTGTTACCTTTTGCCTTGTTGTCAGGGTGCATCTCCTCAAAGCTGTTTGATATCATGTCCGGATAATTAGTTATCAAAAAACATTCCCCTTGAAACCTTACTCCTTTACTTCAGCATAGCTGCCTTTTTTTACAAGAAGTGTGTTTACAACCCATATACAAACGCTGTAGATCGCAATCTGTATATGGGAGATGGGGGGCATTTCTTTGGGTCGCAGTCCATCTGCTCAGAATTAAAAAAATTAGGAAGTCTCGAAATCCAGGAGAATCAAGTGTTGGCTAGAAGCCATCACCATGTAATGCTGAATCTACCTGGACACGAGAAAAAATATCGGAATAGTTTAATCTAATTATATCCCATAATCAGGGATTTTGACTACAATCGGTTACCCGGAAATCACCTGAGGACATAATCATGGTACTGGTGTAGCGGTTCTGTTGCCCAAAGCCTATGCCTTTACCACTCAATCGCCCAAATCCCCAGATGGTAAGATTAGATGATAATCTTCTGCCTGATTACATTACTTTGGATCTAAAAGAACGTCTAATCACCCACCTCAGTCAGATAGTACGCGATCGCGATCCGTATATGGCATCTGGGGGACATTTCTATGTCCAGGAGTACATCCGCCAAGAATTAGAACAGTGGGGAAGCGTTGAAATTCACAAGTTTCAGGTGTCGGGCAAAACCCATCATAATCTGATTCTGAATCTACCGGCAAAAGAGGCGAGACCGCAACAGTTTGCTCCGATTTTAATTGGCTCTCACTATGATGCGGTACCTGGAAGCCCAGGAGCAGATGATAATGCTACCGGTGTAGCGGTGCTCTTGGAATTAGCTAGAGCCTTTGCCACTCAAGCGCCTACACACCCAGTCCGACTAGTAGCATTTGATATGGAAGAGTATGGATTGCTCGGAAGTGCTGCCTATGCTGCCTATTTAAAAGAACAACAGCAACCCTTGCGGTTAATGCTGTCTTTGGAAATGTTAGGGTATTGCGATCGCACTCCCAATTCCCAATGGTACCCACCAGGACTAAAATACTTTTACCCCAATCAGGGGGACTTCATTGCTTTAGTGGGAAACTTGCCAACAATCCTTGACTTTAGGCATTTAGCTCGGTTTATCCGCCAAGCTGGGATCCCTTGTCAGTGCTTACCAGTACCATTACGAGGGGTAATCGTTCCTCAGACCAGACTCAGTGACCACGCTCCATTTTGGGACCAAGGTTATCCAGCTTTGATGGTAACCGATACAGCATTTCTGCGCAATCCCCATTACCAT
>NZ_JAAHHU010000326.1:0-4842 GCF_010672095.1 Moorena sp. SIO3I6
AAGCTGCTCTTTCTAAAGAGGAACGGCAACAGTTGCTGGAATTTTATCGTGATGATATCCTCAAACTCCAAGATTTGATTCAACGAGACCTTTCGGTTTGGTTAACTGTTTGAGTGTAAGTAGTCAGCTTAAGCGCTACGCGTACGCTACGCGAACAGCTATTGAAGAAAACAGGTCAGAATTCATTTAATCTGAGTTATGTCGCAGCGTTGAAGCCTGCGCCACAAACTAGCTAGAAGTCAGATAGGACTTACGCAAATCCCTCAATTTAACGCTACCTGTAGGGTGGGCAAGGTTTTGCCCACCCTACCCATGCATTCTGTGCGGGTGGAACAGGCTTCTAGCCTGTGATAAGTGCGCATATGCTTACCCATGGGCGATACTGGGTTCGAACCAGTGACCTCTTCCGTGTGAAGGAAGCGCGCTACCACTGTGCTAATCGCCCATACTTTTTTAGTCACTAGCTTTACAGTATACCACAAATTACGGTCACGTGACAACTAATGTTTGCGTGAAAAGCTGACTTTTCTGATATCCCTTGATGGTGAATCAGTCAGCTGTGGATCAAGCTAGATATCAATCTAGATATAAAATCTTAAAACTACACTATAGCATTTTTATACCACCAATTTAGGAGTTGACAAACACAAGTAAGTAATGTTACATTAGCATCGCAAGAGTTTTAATGGTTAGACCCCTATAAACAGTGGGTTGCCTAACTATCAGGTAGACAGGATTTTTTTCACTCTTTCCTCTTCCCTTTTCCCTGCTCCCTGCTCCCTAAAAACCCAGAACTTTGTACTTAATTGAATTGCAAACCGCTGTATCGATGAGTCAGTTAGTAGTCTTAAAACTGGGAAATGGAAATTGTCAGGAAGGTTTTCCTACTGTTATCGCTCAACTTTGGGAAACAGATCATCGTAATCCGATTCAGTTTACTGGATGTTTGCCTGCTGCACCGGAACTGCCTAAACTCTACAAACGCTGGCAATTAATGTATGCAGCACTCTACGGAGGCTTCAGGTGCGATCTCCGTCTGGAAATTCATGACGTTAGTATCACTAATGTTTCAGAAGCTGAGTTTAGGAATCTGTCTCAACAGTTAGAAGAGCAAATTAATACCTGGCTCAATGCTGAAGAATTTCACAAGATTGAACGGCGAGTGCGAACTAAACTAATGCCGTCTGAGGAAATTAGAGTGATTATCGAGGCGGAAGATGACCAAGTGCGACGATTGCCTTGGCATTTGTGGCGTTTATTTGAAGATTACCCGCTGACAGAAGTGGCGTTGAGTAGCCAAGAGTATGAGCGAGTCAGAACGCCAGCTCGAGAGTCAACGGGTCAGGTTAGGGTATTAGGAATTTTAGGAAATAGTGAAGGGATTGAGGTTGAAAAAGACCGCGCTTTACTTGAGCAGTTACCAGAGGCGGAAACTGTTTTTGTGGTGCAGCCACAACGCCAAGAGCTTAACCACCAGCTTTGGGATAAACAGGGATGGGATATCCTGTTTTTTGCGGGACATAGCGGGAGTGGGGCGGATGCTAAAACCGGTTACATAAGTATTAATCAAACTGATAGCTTAACGATTTCCCAGTTAAAGCATGCTCTGAGAACAGCTATTACCTGTGGTTTGAGACTGGCAATTTTCAACTCTTGCGATGGCTTGGGATTGGCACGGGAATTGGCTGATTTACATATTCCTCAGTTGATTGTGATGCGGGAGCCGGTGCCCGATCGAGTGGCACAGGAGTTTTTGAAGTCCTTTTTAACGGCATTTGCTGGTGGAAAATCCTTATATTTGGCAGTGCGGGAAGCTAGGGAACGGTTGCAAGGGTGGGAAGATAACTATCCTGGTGCTAGCTGGTTACCAGTGATTTGCCAAAATCCGGCTGTTGTTCCGCCGACTTGGCAACAGTTGCGCGATCGCAATCAATTCCCTTCTGTTTCAGGTAGCTCCAGTCAGGCTCATGGGTCACAAACCTCTTCAGAGGGTCAACACATGATGCGATCGGCTGTAGCAGGGGGTCAAACTTCATTGCCCAGTACCTCCCCTACTCCTTCAGACCAAACTAGCTCCGACAAACCATCCCATTCGTTTCCGATTCGTTTACTATGGTGCGATCGCGTTTTGTTACTCAAGGCTAGTGTATTCGCCATGGCTTTGGTAATGGGATTGCGGTGGTTGGGACTATTGGAAGGGCTTGAACTAAAAGCTTTTGACAAACTGATGCGACAACGACCCTATGAAATGCGGGACGAGCGTCTGTTGATTGTTAAGGCTACCCCAGAGGATATTAAAAATCAGGAACAGCAACCCAAGCATGGGGCATCGTTATCAGACCATACTCTTACTCGGCTATTTGAGAAACTCCAGGAGTATGAACCAGTCACGATTGGCTTAGATATCTATCGTGATTTTCCGGTGGATCCAGCTTACCCTAAACTAGCAACTTACCTGGGACAAAAGAATTTATTTGGTATCTGTAAAGTTAAAGATGCTAAGGCTGGGGACACCGAAGGGATTTCTCCACCCCTGGAAATTCGGCCAGATCGGATTAGTTTTAGTGATGCTTTACCTGACAAAGGGGGAATCCTCCGTCGCCATCTGTTATCTCTGAACTCACCAGACCTGACTGATAAGTGTACTGCTAAGAATAACCTTAGCCTGCTACTAGCCCTATACTATCTAAATGCTAAGGGTATCCAATGGGGCTACACATCAAATCAGCAATTGTGGATTGATGCGCCACATTTGGGTAACGGTAAAACTGTTGTGCTGAAGGAATTAAATTCTGATACCGGTGGCTACCACAGAGTGGATGCAGCAGGTAGACAAATCTTGCTAAATTACCGTTCCCGTCGCTCTCCTGAAGATATTGCACTAACAGTCAATGTTGGCGATATTCTCAATGATAAGATTCCGCCCCAGCGCAGGTCCCAACTGAAGGGTCGGATTATTCTTGTTGGTATAGCCGGTCCAATTAATACCAGTAGTGATTACTGGCTCACCCCTTACAGTGCCAGTCAGTCCCTGAGCGAGAAGCGAACACCAGGAGTGGTGATTCAAGGACATATGGTAAGTCAAATCCTGAGTGCGGTTCTGGATAATCGACCTTTGTTGTGGGTTTGGTCAGAATCGGGAGAAGTGCTGTGGATTTGGGGTTGGTCTGTGGTAGGAAGTGTAATTGGTTTGGTAATGGGATTCCGCTCAGGCCAGGCTAGGGGTATGCATTTCCTAAGTGGCTTGGTAATCTCGACGGGAGTGGCACTTGGTGCTTTGTATGGCATTTGTTATCTGTTTATTTTGCAAGGGGGTTGGATACCGCTGGTGCCATCAGCAATGGTATTGGTGCTTACTTCGGTGGGTATGGTTTTGGTAGTACGTTATACACCATGTTCCAATCAGATGTGAAACTTAGATTGATGCAAAAAGGGAACTTCTGAGACCCAGCCAGCATCTTCCTTGGCAAAAGCATCGGAGTTGACAATGGTTAAAATTAAACTGCTTTATGGGATTGCGTTTGCTCTGACGACTCTCACTAGCTACCCAGCACAAGCGCAATTGATGGAATCCACTGGCAATAGGGCTGAATCTATAGCAGTAGAGTTTAAACAGCCAGATTATTCAGGTGATGCGCCGAGCGGACGTAGGCGAGGTACAGGTAATCGTGGATATTGTCCTATGGCTGTTTCTGAAATGGGAGGAAACCTTAGGATGACTCCTGTGATCGCTAAAGATAGTAGGGGATTGACAGTTAATGAGTCTCCGACTATCTGGGTTCATGTTTCCTATCAATCTGAACCTGTTGAGAGGGGGCTTTCTGGGGAATTTTCCTTGCAGGATTCAAAAACTAACACCAAGCTTGCTCCAAAATATCTCCCTGTTACTTTGCCAAGTCGGTCTGGTGTGTTTAGCATACCTATTCCCTACTCCTTAAAGGTTGGTAAGTGGTATCGCTGGTATCTGATCGTTGATTGTAATTCCCCAGACTCGTTTTACGATGACTCGGTTTTGTTTATTAGAGGACTGTTGAAACGGGTTGAATTGCCAGAGTTTAAGCATCCATTAGATACAACAAACTCACAGCAGAAGCTAATGACAGTTTATGCTGAAAATGGCATTTGGTATGATGCCTTGAATCAAGCAGCTAAACTTCGTTGTAGTAATCTACAAAATGCTACGTTTGCTGAGGCTTGGTCCCGATTGTTGAAAGCGGTTGAATTGGAAGAAATTACCCAGGCAAGCTTGATCTGTCGGGAGTAGTTTGGTTTAACTACAAGGGAGCAGGGAGTAGGGAGTAGGGAAAAGGGGGATAGGGTTTGATGGTTTTTCAGCTATCAGCGTGTCGCGTATCAGCTATCAGCTATCATTAAGCATTAATAACTTATCAGCTATCAGTAATCAGCCAAAGGCCAACGGCTGACCGCTGACCGGCTGACCGCTGAATGCTTACTTTTTTATAACTGAGTCTAAGTCAAATGCACAACAGCTTAGGCGATCACCTTAAAATCAGAAATTGTCTCAATCCATACCCGTGCTCCACAATGTAGAGGCTCATCTGGGCGATACATCACCCGACAGGGGCCATTGACTTCGACAGTATGACCGTAAGTGTTTTTAGAGCCTCGTTTTACGGTAATCACCGGATTGCGTTCGCCAGTGTTGTGATTTTGGCGAATGACTTTTTGATTAACGTGGATGACAGCTTTAGTGTAATTTGTGCGCTTTGACCAATTCCGCTTTGGTCCGCGAGTACCAGGGGTGACTACTGGCATGCCATCAAATAAGGGAATTACCCAAGTTCTACCGACCTTATAAGCACCTTTGACTCTGCCCTTGCT
>NZ_JAAHHU010000327.1:0-4839 GCF_010672095.1 Moorena sp. SIO3I6
TTGCATTTATGAGGTACGCTTATCAGCCTGAAAGTCCCCCTTAATAAGGGGGATTTAGGGGGATCCCTTTGTCCTTCATGGGAGAGAGAATTGCTATATAACTCATCACTCAATTTCATCAGCCTTAAATTGCTGTTGATTCAGATAATAATAATGTCCCCGTTTTGCCATTAACTCTTTATGGGTTCCCCTCTCAATCAATACTCCTCTATCCATCACTAAAATTAAATCCGCATTCCGGACTGTAGATAAGCGATGAGCAATGACTAATGTTGTCCTCCCTTTGAGAATCTGATTTAAATTATTCTGAATAATCCGTTCGGATTCGGCATCTAAATGGGAGGTGGCTTCATCTAAAACTAATAACTTAGGATTCCCTAATAAAGCTCTTGCGATCGCAATCCGTTGCCGTTGTCCACCAGACAACATTCCTCCCCCTTCCCCAATCTGGGTTTCATAGCCCATGGGCAACTGTTTAATAAATTCATCAGCACCCGCTAATCGTGCTGCTTCTATAATCTCGTCTAAACTAGCAGCGGGATGACCTAAGCTAATATTTTCCCGAATGGTTGCACCAAACAAAAACGTATCTTGGTCTACTACTCCCACTTGCGATCGCAAAGACCCTAAGGACAAACTCGTAATATCGAGTTGATCAATTAAGACTTTACCATCCGTAGGAGGATACAATCCCAATATCAATTTAGAAATCGTAGTTTTCCCAGACCCACTGCGTCCCACTAGGGCTACCATTTGTCCTGGTTTCACTTCAAAGGAAAGATTTTCCAGTACATTTATCTCACTTTCTGGGTGATAGCGAAAGGTTACCTTATCAAAGCAAATGTGACCTTTAATTGGGGGTAACGATTGACGAGCCTGCTGCTGCAAATCCTCCTCTGGTTCAGCATCCAACACATCATTAATCCGTTCCATAGCAATTACTACTTCCTGGAATTCATTCCATAACACGGTTAACCGCTGGAAGGGAGTAATCACATTTCCTAGCAGCATATTAAAGGCCACTAATTGCCCAATCGTTAGCTGATTTTGAATTACTAACCACGCTCCATACCAGAGTAGGGCTGTTGTGGCCACGGCTTCAATAGCATTGCTAAAAATTTGGAGGCGATTGCTGATAACTTGCCCAGTAAATCCCTGTTTTATCTCCTTATTTAATAACTCCTCCCAATGCCAACGTACTGTTTGTTCTACTGCTGTTGATTTTACCGTTCGGACACCAGAAAGGGTTTCAATCAGATAGCTATTCTCTTTGGCGTAAGCCTGAAATATTTCCCGGGAAATCTTCCGTAAAAACGGTGTCGCGATTAAGGCTAGTAGGAAAAATGGCGGCACAATCACTAAGGCCAATAACGCCATTTTCCAACTGTACCAAAACATCAATCCTACATAGATAAATACCGTTAGTAAATCCAGCAGAATTGATAAGGCTTCACCGGTCAGGAACTGCTCAATCTTGCGGTTTTCCTGGACTCGTGATATGATGTCACCAACATAGCGGGACTCGAAAAACGAAAGAGGCAACCGCAGTGTATGGCGAATAAATCCTACAATCAGCGCTGCATCTACTTTATTAGCCGTGTGGTCTAGTAGATATTGCCGCAATCCCATCATCGCGACTCGAAATAGGCTAAACATCAGTAGCCCTAACCCTACCGCCATTAAGGTTAGCCCAGAGCGCTGCACCACGACTCGGTCTAAAATTAGCTGGGTAAATAGAGGTGTAATTAATCCAAATATCTGGATAAATAAGGAAGCGATAAACACTTCGAGCACCACTACCCCATGGGGTTTCATTAACTCAAAGAATTGCCAGAAGGTAGTAGTGGTCTCTTTAGCATCCTTGAGTAACGCAGTCGGTTGTAGCAGCAGTGCATAACCGCTCCAATCTGCTTTAAATTGCTGGTGGCTGAGGGTACGTTGACCAATGGCTGGGTCAGCAACAATAACGGACTTTTTGGTTATTTCATAAACAACAATATAATGTTTACCTTCCCAGTGAACAATGGCTGGTAGTTTTTGTTTGGCTAGCTGATCAAGACTAGCTTTAACCGGACGAGTAGAAAAGCCAATACTTTCTGCTGCTGCTGATAATCCCCGCAGTGATGCACCATTACGGTCTACATTAGCGATATCTCGCAAACGATTCACACTAAACCGTTTTCCCCAATAGCTAGATACCATTACCAAACAGGCGGCACCACAGTCAGAACCACTCTGCTGGGCAAAAAATGGATAGCGTCGGATTACCCGTTGCCATAAATGTCCCACTCGTTGATTAGGATTGGGAAAATAGGCTTTACTAATCGTTTTGGCAGGTGTGGATGGGGCAGTCGCTGATGGGGTTATGGGCTGGGGTGATGGAGTGGGCTGGGTGTCGGAGTCAACCAGTACTGAATTTTGCCTACGGGCGTACTCATACAGATGGTCTCGGATGCGAGGATATTTGCTAATTAGTGGAAACAACAACTCAGGGGTGAGATAGCAAAGCTGAAGATTCCGAGAAGCCCTCGCTGAGTAAGGCGAAAAGGATGCATCGGGAAAAAAGGTAGATTCCCCAAACGAGTCTCCCTCTGTCAAGGTGGCAAATTTTTCCCCAGCACTGTTGAGTAATCTAACCTTGCCGGTCATCACGATATAAATACCAGCTTCCGCCTGTTCAGCTTGCCAAAACTGGCCGACTTTTGGTTCGATAAATTTTATCTGTTTGAGAATCCGGGAAAATTCGGCATCATTAAAGGAATGCCCTAGGGTATCCCTCAGCTGCTGAGAAGAAATTGGGGCTAAATTTTGAACCATAATCCTCTAAACCTAAAAAATCTTCGAGGGAGAGTTAGCGATCTAGATGGCAGGGTCGCTATATCCAGGCAAAATCCTGTGGTAATATGAAGGCAATGTAAAGTTATGAAAAACTCACTGTCTTAATGCAGTCGCTCATGGCCCATGGGTCTGTGTGCGGAACCTGCGTCCGCACCTGTCTTGATGCAGTCGCTCATGGGGGGAACCCCCGCAGGTCGGCGCTGCATCGCTCTCCAGCCCCGTGGAAACCAAGCCAGTTGCTCATGGGGGAGACCCCCACAGGTCGGCACTGGCTCCCCAAGACCGCTTAGGTGCCCTTGACCTAGGCGAAAATTCCCCACGGGTCGAACCTCTGCATCGCTTTATATTTGGGTTGCCATTCGAGCTTCATACCGAAACAACAGAATTTTTCTAGGGTTTTGCCACCACCAAACTAATCAATCAAAGTATGATGGTTGCGGTGCGACAAGGCGCGAGGTTCAAACCCCCACTGGAAAGCGCACCAACAGAAAGGCGCGAAATTAAAAATTGAAGTAAACCCACAGTTGTTAAGAAGAGCCTGCCGGATGTAGGAGTCTGTTGACAGGGTTAAAGTCAACGTGGTTTTAACCCTCGGGCGTTGGGCTAACCACAGAATCAACACTGTTTTAACCCGTTAAGATGTCAATATCAACCAATTTCAAGGAAATTAAATAACCAAGATGGAAGAAGAATCCTATTCTTACCGGTAGTCTGGGTATTATATAACAGAAGATTGTTCTGTGAAAAGCGTTTTTACTATCGCTAGACAAAAAACCAAGACTATCAAAGAAGCTAGTCAGTGGACTTTAGATCGGATACTTCAAGAGCATCCAGGTCCCGAATCGCAATCCGATTACTAGGCTGATTGAGATTGCTACTCTCGTTTTCTTGGATAGGTTTCCCTTTAGTAGACAGCCCCATTTGTTTAAGCAGCCGATTCACATGCTGAGGGGTTATTTTAATTCCCAACTCTTTGGCTAGATGTTTACTTAACCACCCCGCTGTCCAACGCTCAAAGGCATAACCAAATTCTTTTGGACCACGGCTGACCAGTTCTCGCAACCGTGCCAGATAGTGATCATTTACTGCTTTAGGGCGACCAATGGGATGATCATTCCACTTATGGGCTTGACCCATACGAGCCATAAAAATCCAATGGCGTACTGTAGCGGCACAACACCCTAGGGCTTTACAAATTTGAACTTGGCTTTTCCCTTCATCCGCTAGCAGCATAATTTCGATACGCTGACGATACTGTTGTGGTAAATCCGATTGCAGATTTTTTTGTAGCAGTTTGCGCTGAAACGGTGTCAAACAAAGACCTACAGAAATGCGTTCGCGTAGCGTGGCCGTAGGCCAATCGCTCTTAGTTTCCGATGTCAATTGATGGTGTGATATTGGTTTCATTGATTAGACGTTGGCATAAGTAGGGAGAAACAATCGGCCAAAGTCTATAGTTGCACATTCATACACCAATATAAACTAACTTTGTTGCCAAATTGGCACTTTTTTTTATTAATAAAAATTAATTTATAATGAAAATTATTTATTTTTGTAGACTAAAGTGATATAATCATCCTGAATCTTTAAGACAAAAGCACAGCAATTTGATGATATGGTGCTTGCCCATATCCTCGTGATCAGTTGTGGGAAAATCTAATGTGGGCGAATCTAATTAATTTGCCGATCTCAGCTGATGGGCAGATGGGGGCATGGGGGCATGGGGAGAGTTATTGACGTAATATATTCCGTTTAAATTCTGATTAGCTTAGGGATTGATCCTAAGTGAGTCATAGGTCATGGAGAAAAGATGAAGGATGAAGGGTGAAGTATCAAGTATGAAGTATCAAGTATGAAGTATCAAAGGTGAAGTGGAGCGATAGAACCTATGGCTCCTATGTTGATTAGACCCAATTAGCAATCACCAATTACAATCAATGACTAAATGAAACATGGACTTGATGCCTACGCTCACTTGGACTCCCCCATCCACAGTTGGGA
>NZ_JAAHHU010000328.1:0-4834 GCF_010672095.1 Moorena sp. SIO3I6
CCTATCTCCCTATCTCCCTATCTCCCTATCTCCCTATCTCCCTATCTCCCTATCTCCCTATCTCCCTATCTCCCTATCTCCCTATCTCCCTACCTCCCTATCTCCCTATCTCCCTATCTCCCTACCTCCCTATCTCCCTATCTCCCTATCTCCCTATCTCCCTATCTCCCTATCTCCCTACTCGTGAAATTCTTAATTAGACCCCTCAAACACTGGTATGCCATCATTTGAGGATTCTGCCGGTGCAGGTGCTGGAAGTTGAGGGCTAGTGTCAGGAAAACGTTCACCACTAGTCTTTGGTTGGGCTTGTGGTTTGGTAAAAATATATTCCCTGCTGGGGGTAGGTGGTGAAGGTTGAGGGCTACTGTTCCACTGTGGCGCGACAGTATTAGCGATCGCACCATAGGTAAGATAGATATGACCTAATTGTCTGCCTTGATAGACACGTTTGGTAAATCGCCAACCAGGATCAAGAAAGATTTTGAGAAAGCCATTAGCCAAACCTCTGGTGCGGCCAAGCTCAATGTCTGGGGCATTGCGGTCAATGCGGTGACTCCCTACTAATACCAATTCCCCATTCCGCTTAACCACTCTGAGCATATAGTCTAGGCCGAAGTCTTGACTATCGACGCGGATAGAATAGCCGTTGCTGTCTGTACTGCGGCCACAAATTCCTGTAAAGTCAAAGTTGAGCAGCAGAGGCTCTACTACAACTGGGTTAGTGCCACGTTCACCCCAGCACGCTTGCCAGTTTGCAATCTGCTCGATGATTAGTAATTGATAGCTGTTATAACCAAAAGGGGCAGCAACGGCAATAAAATTGTTTCCGTTAACTTCGATGTTGTCAAAAGTATTGGCTGCTGCTGGATTGATAGCGCCTAAGGTAAGGCAAGAAGCTGTAGTGATGGCAGTAGCTGCTAGCCAGGGTGATGTGTTCATGGGTTTTCCCGTTCCTAAGTTAGACCATTCCCAGTAGACGCTAGCACTAAAGAATTTGCTCCCCTAGTGATACAGTCAAATTATATCAACTCTGCTTGATGGAGAATATCTTAGAAAAAGAGAAAAGGTCAGTGGTCAGCCGTCAGCCGTCAGCCGTCAGCTTATTTGATCAGGACTTACCCACAGACTCCATGTGTAGGGTGGGCAAAACCTTGCCCACCCTACAGGTAGCTGATAGCTGATAGCTGATAACTGATAACTGATAACTGATAACTGATTGCTGACCGCTGATAACTGATAGCTGATTACTGATAGCTGACGTTACTCGTTAATGGTCACTTTCACCATTTGAACAGGGGTTTTGGGGCGATCACCGCGATCAGTAGGGGTGGTTTGAATCTGGTTCACCACATCCATACCCTCAGTCACTTTACCAAAAACCGGGTGCTTCGAGGGACCTGGAGAAAACCAATCGAGATAGGAATTGTCTCGTGTATTGATGAAAAACTGACAACTACCGCTATTGGGAGCACCGGTATTTGCCATAGATAATGTACCTGGCTGATTGGAGATTTTGGCATTGTCCGGGTGCTCATCCTGGATGCAGCCGTCAGGACCATTCCCGGTACCGGCGCGACCACTATTGGGATCCTTGCTATAGGGACAGCCAAACTGAATCATAAAGTCATTAATCACCCGGTGAAAATGAAGACCATCGTAGAAACCAGACTTGGCTAGTTTAATGAAATTACCGGCTGTCTCTGGCATCACATCTGTGAACAATTCCACGGTAATTGTGCCTAAAGAGGTTTCTAGGGTTGCGGTTGGGTTTGCCATCTATATTTCTCAGTTAATGAGAGTTTAGTTAACACTCAACTAGGATACAGCAGGGAGTCGGGAATGGGGAGTCGGGAATCGGGAGTCGGGATTCGGGAGTCGGGATTCGGGAGGTAAGCTATCAGCTATTAGCTATCAGGTATCAGCTATCAGCTTATGCCCACGCTACTAGATCGGTGCTTTTGAATAAGCGATGCAGCGGGTTAGGTCACAGGCTGGAAGCCTGTGCCACGGCTGACTGCTAACTGCTTACCTTACCTACTCCCTACTCCCTACTCCCTACTCCCTACTCCCTACTCCCGATTCCCGATTCCCGATTCCCGATTCCCGATTCCCGATTCCCTACCTAACAATTTCACTAAACGACCTCTTACCGATCCTCTGGGGTGATGGTTTAATGTCAGGAGGAAGAGATTGCACCACTCCCCATTTATTTACTAATTCTTTTAGCAGCATCTCTTGCTCAGTCCGGAATTTGGTATAGTCTCCTCCTGAATTCATGACAGCAAACCAAACAGTGCCATAGGTTTGAGTTGGTAAGGCTCCGGCTAAGGTACTAACATAATTCAAACTACCGGATTTCACTACTGCTAAGTTAGGCAATGGACGTTCATTTAAAATACCTTTGTCTTCTCCTACGATGGCAAATACATCAGCAACGGTCATGTTGTATTGCTGAAGATAGCGCTCAATGGCGAGAAATACAGCAGTGACAGCCCGAGGAGACATGCGATTTTCTTCACCTAAACCAGACCCATTGATTAAGCTAATTTCTGATTGGGGTACTCCCGCTGCTTCTGCTGCTTTGCGGGCTACCACTTTGGCACCACCAGCTGTATTCGCTAGCATGTCGGCCATTTTATTATTACTGTAGCGATTCATTTTCTTCAGCAGTTCCGCCAGGGGAAAGGAATACTGGCGCACTAGGGGCTGTAGGTTGTCAGGGGGTGAAGCTACCACTTGCACAGAGCCTGCGATCGCAATTTCTGGTCTAGGGGTACCTGGGGGTAAGGTCTGATACTGAGTTTCTGCTGCTGGTGGCCAACTCTTACCATTCAAGCCTTGCTTGAGCAGAGTGCCAGCTTTGAGGGGTAAGGTCTCAAAATTCATATAAAACTTACCCACAATCACCAAATTACCGGTTACTTGCTTGATTCCTAACTGATTTAACTGGTTGCCTACTGCTATGGCTTCTTCCCAAACAAAAAAGGGGTCTTCTGATCCTTCAACCACTAGGTCTCCTTGTAGCACCCCGTTCTCAATCGGTCCGGTGGCGCTAAATTTGGTAATGAATTGGTGGTCAGGACCAAGAGTAGAAAGAGCGGCTAGGGTGGTGGCTGCTTTGGTAAGGGATGCTGCGGGTAAGGGAGTAGTGCCTTGGTAATTCGCTAAGAGGGTATCTCCTGATTCGATCCATATCCCTTGATTGGTCTTAGTCATCCCTTTGGCGGATAATCCTTTTAGGTATTGGTCAACACTCTGTTGGCTTCCTGGAATAGGATTCGTTTCCGCAACAGTTAGGGGTTGATCAGGCTTTTGGATCACCTTTAGTGCATTCTCTGGTTCTGAGGACTTGGAAGCATCTGGATCAGGAGATGGAGATACACCCTTTGGGGAATCCGCCCCATTACATCCAATTACTAGTGCTAGGAGTAGTGTAGATAGTGTAGCAGTTACATAAGTCTTCGTTTTGAGCATTATTATTGTATAGCGGTTTTCAATTAGGTGAGGTCTTTTTTTTAAGGGAGCAGGGAGTAGGGAGTAGGGAGTAGGGAGTAGAGGTAATAAGATTGACTGTACCTCATAAGTATGATCAACGCTATATTAGGTGATATCTTTCCAAATTATCTAGCCTTATATACTATAATCGAGCCTGATATAATACTCAATTATAATACTATATTTCGTTTATACCTAAACTTACAAATACAGCGTTTTTACTAGCTATCAGGTACACAGTATTTTTTACCTATTACCTGCTCCGAAGTCCCTGCTCCCTGCTCCCTAAAACCCAAGAATTTGTACCTCATCCAATTTAAAACTGCTGTACTATATCTTTTCTTCTAACTGTTTAAGTTTCAAATTTACTTCCAAATCATCCCGTCCCACAATAGTTTCTATGTTACCGAGGCGTTCTTCTATTTGTTGTACTTGATTAGGAAGAAGGGTTTTATAGGACTTGTTATGAGAGTGCCAAACAAAAGCGGTGCTAGTTGCTGCGCCCCCGATGACAATCATCGGTAGAGCTAACTTATATCTGCCTGGGGCAAAAATCATACAAATCGCTAACATCACAGTAGAATAAGACCAAATTTGTTTGGTGGTCATCGCACGGATATTTAGAGATTTCTCGAATTCGGATTGTTGTTGATAAGTCATGGTTTAGTAAAGGGAGTAGGGAGTAGGGAGTAGGGAGTAGGGAGTAGGGAGTAGGGAGTAGGGAGTAGGGAATCGGGAATAGGGAGTGTGGAATAGGCATCTTGCCTGTATCGGGCATCAGGCGTGGAACGGGCATCTTGCCTGTATCATACCCAGGCGGGCAGGATGCCCATTCTACTGATATTGGGTGGAACAGGCATCTTGCCTGTATCGGGCATCAGGCGTGGAACGGGCATCTTGCCTGTATCATACCCAGGCGGGCAGGATGCCCGCTCTACTGAGATTGAGTGGAATGGGCATCTTGCCTGTATCGGGCATCAGGCGTGGAATGGGCATCTGGCCTGTATAATACCCAGGCGGGCAGGATGCCCATTCTACTGATATTGGGTGGAACAGGCATCTTGCCTGTATCGGGCATCAGGCGTGGAACGGGCATCTTGCCTGTATCATACCCAGGCGGGCAGGATGCCCGCTCTACTGATATTCAGCTGATAGCTGATAGCTGAGAGCTGATAGCTTAAATTCCATCACCTATTGATCATGTTTCAAGAGTTCTGATCCATGGTCAGTAAAATTTTCAAGACTCCCTGCTGCTGGGCATGGTTAAAGGCGGTTAACCCTTCTTCAACTGGGTAATGAGCTTGGATCAGGTAGTTGACATTTACTTTATCTTGTGCTA
>NZ_JAAHHU010000329.1:0-4830 GCF_010672095.1 Moorena sp. SIO3I6
GAAAACATTCTGGTTCCTTGAATTGAAGCCGAAAACCAAAGCAAACCATGATAGTGGTTGCGTTTTCTATTAAACACAGATTTATGCGCCTTGAGCGGAACAAAACCTATCTTGGCCTTGGGAGATACCCCCTGGCTGCTTAAGCAGCTTGCATTAGTGGGCTAAAATCGGCAAAGTAGATTTTGGTAGCTAAAAAGTATCGGTAAACGTAACCGGCAAGAGGGAAAAATTTTCTTTACTCTTGCCCTTTCCCTATTGGTTAGCTGTTAACTTGTCCTTCCCTTAGGATTTAGTGGTTATTGACCACTACTCCATAAATTCCTCGTGTTTGTAGCTAGTCATAGGCTAAAGCCCTATGGCTAACTTACTCCTACTCTTTTTTTGATTTTACTAGGAAATCCCACTAACCACTGACTCCGCTTCACGAAATCCCCCAGATTCACCCATCGGGATCAGCTTAATCAGATAAAGACGAAGCTAAATTCCTAGATTATACTATTAATTATTTTGACCATTAAATCAATAGCTATTAAATCTACTCATGAGAATTGAGCAAATTGTAGAAAAAGCGTTGAAAGATGGCTACTTAACTCCCCTGATGGAGAGTGAGGTCGGTCGCCTTTGTGACACAGCTTCGGAACTCTCCATTGAAGAATATATGGCATTAGACAGACTGATGGGGGCGCTTCTATGTGGTGAGGTGGTTACAGCTGCTCGCAAGCAGTTTATCAATGTCATGGAAGAGTTGGTATTAAGCGAAGCAATTGATCAATTTACCAAGATAGAAGACAAGAGCGATCACTTTCTGGAGCTAGGAGATATTGCTGCCTATGCCCTCAATAGACTGCCCCCTCTCTATGCCACTACCGAAAAAGGTGCTCAATACCAGCGTAAAAGAGCAAAGCAAGACCTAATGGATTTAATTAACCATCAAGTCAAGGATGCCATAGCCAAATATCTAGAGCGACCTGATTTTGGCGCTGATCGCCAAGCAATCGGCAAAAAAAACAGCGATCTGATGGAACAGATTAGTAATATGTTAGAGGAGTTTGCACCACACTTTGAGCCAAAGCCTCAGGGCTCAAATGGATTACGTTGAGTCAGTGTTAACAGGTGATGGTTAAAAATCCCTTTTCAATGGCAATTTTTCGGTTGAGATGTTTAATCTCTCACAATGACTGGTGTTCCTAGACTTACCTGCTCATACAACTGTTTAATATCCTGGTTGAGCATCCGTAAGCAGCCGTGGGAAACCGCTGTGCCGATTAGCTCTTCTTCATCAGTGCCATGAAGCCCGATTTGATGGTGCCCGTCAGACCAAAAACCAATCCACCTTTCTCCTAAAGGATTATCAGGTCCAGGAGGTATGAGTTCACCAGTAATCGGTTCTTTCCAAATAGGGTTGGGTTGTTTGCGAATAATTTTGAAACTGCCAGTGGGTGTATCCCAACCGGGTTTACCAATGGCAACTGGGTGGCTCTGGAGCAATTGTTCTCCCCAGTACAAGTAGACCGTAGTATCACTCAAATCCACAACTACCTGGTAAGTAATAGCAGCAATTGCGTCAGTAAAATAAGAGGTGGCTGGTAAAACCTTGGGAATTTTTGATTTCAGTCTCTTTGGCGTTACCTGAGGTTTTACCAGATCTGAGGCTGTCTTTTCGGATGACAACGGTGCCAGTTCCGGGTATACTGAAGAAGTTTTTGTCAACGTCTCTAGTGTACCGAGTCGTGCTATGGTCAACCGAGAGGTTGCTGGCAAGACCTGGCTAATCTCAGGTGTAAGTTGCTTCAGCTTAAGCTGTGGTAGTGTAGCTGAGATTAACAATCCTGCTGACCCAAAGCAAAATATCATTAAGCTAGTGTTAATTGAGTTGCTTATGGCCATAATTAATTTATTTAATAGTTAATTAATTGGAAATGACTAGTTAATTTAATAGTTAATTGGCTGTTTGCTGGCTCAGTCCACTACAAGCGTGAAAATGTAAGATAGACTAGTGCTCGATGAGCGGGAACCAATCGCAGAAGTTGGGAGTCAATGAGAGGAAGAAAGTTTTAGAAGCTATTCCAATCATGAGTCAACCAATTTCTCTATCCTGGTCAACAGAGGTAACACTTCCTCAAGTGCCGGTGCAACCTGAGAAACTCTCTAACTATGATTTGGTTTTACGCTGTCAGGAAGGTATGAATCCTGACCGCACAGCCTTTGCTGAGCTACTACGTCGGTATCAGTCCCACGTGGATAAGATTTTGTATCACTTAGCACCAGACTGGCAAGATCGCTCCGATTTAGCCCAAGAGGTCTGGATTAGGGTTTACCGTAATATTAAACGACTTAATGAACCAGTCAAGTTCAAAGGTTGGTTAAGCCGTATTGCCACCAATCTTTTCTATGATGAGCTCCGCAAACGCAAGCGGGTAGCCCACCCCCTGTCTCTGGATGCACCACGTCATATGGATGATGGCGATATGGATTGGGAAATTGCTTCAGCAGAGCCTGGTCCAGAAGAAGATATGACGACCAGAGAGTTTTATGAGCAACTGCACAAGGCAATATCAGAGTTGCCAGAAGTGTTTCGTACTACCATCATCCTTAGGGAAATCGAAGGTATGGCTTATGAAGAAATTGCCGAAATTACTGGCGCTTCTCTCGGAACCGTTAAGTCTAGAATTGCTAGAGCAAGAGCGAGATTGCAATCTCACCTGCAAGCTTATCTAGATTCCTAAACATCAGTATAGTTACTTAATAATATATCAAATCTTTACAAGGCTTGCTTAATCATATCTTTATCTAAATCCCATAATTTGAGAAGACAAGCTTGTTCAAATCTTTATCTAAAGCGCCGGATTTCCTTTATTGGTTATTCCCTTAATATAAAAAATATGGGAGATCTAGTGTGGGGAGTTTACGATGACTCGTTGGTGATGAGAAAATGACCTCTAAATTTAACCCTGATAACACTTATGGGCAGGAATCTGCCAAAGATATGGATTCCCTCAAACGCGATCGCTTTCAATTAATCAGTGCCTACGTTGATGGGGAAGTAACATCAGCAGAGCGCTCTGATGTGCAGCAGCTATTGGCAACTGACCCAGATGCCAAACGATTATACAATCGACTGGTGATGCTACGTCAGGCATTCCGAACCATGCCCGTCCCACCAACAGAGCAACCAGCTCAAGAACTGGCACAGCAAGTTTTCTCAAAAATTGACCGCCGCCGGAATCGCCGAAAATTTGTTTGGGGTGGTGCTGCCCTTGCTGCCATGTTTGTCGGTGCGGTTTCGATGATTGTGCCTAATGGACCCTCACCAGTGCCACAGATGGCCACTAACCCAACTCCATTGCCAAAAGCAGAACCCCTCAGGATTGCTCTGAATCGACCGCTGCTAGAGATACCATTAGCTCCAGTGTCATCTCCTAGACCGTCAGGAGTATTACCAGAAGTTAATGGAAATGTCAACAATCTTAATTTGAATTAAATTAAATTGAGATAAATGGTTCTTGCCTCAGCTTTGAACTAATCACTGTTTCATTGTTTAGCTTGTAGTTTGCTGATCAACTCATAAAACGGCTCCCAATTATCTTCCTGAGTAATTGGCTCCCAAACTGCCTCAATTACAGGTCTGAGTAAAGCAGTGTGCGGATTCTTATCTCGCAAAAGTGCTGACATATCCTTAAGCTGATCAACTGATAAATTTTGTAAAAGGTGGTGGTATAAATTGCGCCAATCTGCTAGGGAGGAATACTGAGCATCTGACTCCCAAAAAGATTCTCGGCTCATTATCTGAGTAACATCATCTCGCCAACTCTTATCAAACTGTTGGGCTAATTCAGCAAAGAAAGCGTGATAACCAACCTGAGTATCTTGCAGGAACTGAATCGTTAACCTCAATAACTCTGACTCTTCCGACTCTGGCAACTGTTCAAATCCCAGTTTATTCAGCATCAAGTGCCGATAATTGCGGTAATAATGTTTCCCAAACTCGGCTAAACCTGCTTCCATCTCCGATGTTGGCATTACCATCCCTAACGGTTGCTGAAGCATTTCTAAATTTAACTGACAAATTCCAGGTTGATTGCCATAACTGTAGCGCCTGTAATAGTCAAAGTAAGCAGCGGTAAACTTAGGGTCATAGGTGGGGATAAAGGCGAATGGTCCATAATCAAAACTTTCGCCAGTAATCGACATATTGTCGGTATTTAAGACAGCGTGACAAAAACCCGCTGCCATCCACTGGGCTGCCAATCGAGCCACTCGTTCCACCAACTCAGCGTAAAACTGAGCATACTGCTCCTGTTTCTTATCCTCCTTTAGGGGGATTATGCTTGGGTAGTACTGCTCAATCACATGGTCTAATAGCTTCTTGATTAAATCCGGACGCTTAAAGTAATGCAGTCGCTCAAAGGTACCAAACCGGATATGGGAACGGCTAAAACGTACTATAACTGATGAGCGAGTTGGAGAAGGTTCATCACCTCGCCACAGTTGCTCTCCAGTTTCAATCAGGCTCAGACAGCGGGAGGTTAAAACTCCAAGATGGTGCAACGCTTCAGCTGCAAGTACTTCCCGCACCCCTCCTTTGAGGGTCAGTCTACCATCAGCAGTTCGGGAGTAGGGTGTGGTGCCAGAGCCTTTGGTACCGAAGTCGTAAAGTTCCCCATCAATACCTCTTACTTGACCATAGAGAAAACCTCTGCCATCCCCTAGTCTAGGGTTATATTCACCAAATTGATAGCCATGGTAGCGCAGGGCTAAAAAGGGTCGAACTCCCTGAAATTTACCGAAAGCTTGGATAAAGTCTTGGTCGTTAGTGTCTTGGGGATTTAA
>NZ_JAAHHU010000033.1:0-62152 GCF_010672095.1 Moorena sp. SIO3I6
AATTCAGGCAATGATTTACTATCAGAAATCCTTCGACAATACTGGAATCTGTATGCTCCAGGTTGCCAAAAGTCTACTCTGCCGACCACAACAATCTGTGCCAACAGTTTTTGGGATCTCAGAATCAGAACTGATATCAAATCCGGTAATCCCCTAGAAAGGGTGCATCTCAGTTTTGCAATTAGGCAAAAATTCCGGCGAAAATTCCCACACTTCCCGCGCCCCCGCCCCGCGCCCCCGCCCCACACTTCCCACACTTCCCACACTTCCCACACTTCCCACACTTCCCATCTTTTTTACAAATATGAGATGCACCCGGTATATTTACCGTCTTCAAGAAAAATTCATCAAAAATTTTTAGCTCTGTCAGGATTTTATGAAAAACTCGTGAAAGTTGTATTAGTCATTCATCCGGGATTACACAGAACACTAATTGACCAACGTCACTGCTCATAAATGAGTAATACTAAATGGTTACTTATATGGTAACGATATAAAATTATAAATGGGGAATTTGTATCCATTTTTTTTTACCACAGGTTAATTTCCGACGATTTTAAATATACCTATTACTCCGTAAAAATTTAATTGAGGGCTAAACTAGGCTTTTCTATACTAGGCACCCTTAACCAAGGCATTAGGAATCAATAATTAAAACCTAAAACCTTACTATAACCCTCAAACCAAAATTCAAAGAGTAATAAAAATTCTGACATTGCCTGAATCAAGGGCAGAGGATCCGTAGGTCTATGTACGGTAAAAACCTAGGGTGTTCATAGGATTGCGAAACTTTATACACAATTCCTACATAGTTAAAATATACTCTCTAAAAAATGACGATTTAATCGACATTATAATTCCTATTATATCATGATGCAGTCAAGGTTAAAGACTTCTTCCCAGGCAGGGTTTATCAATGAAGCTGCTGTAGTCCAGTTACCGATCCGCCTGAGCAGACTCGAAGCAATAGAATTTAAAGAAACCTGTGATCAGCTTCTCCAAAAACCTTATTGTCCTAAGCTTATCATTGCTGACTTGAGTCAGACAGGGTTTATCGATAGTAGCGGAATTGGTGCCTTAGTCAGGAATCACAAAATCACTCAGGAAAACGGGGTCTCACTAATACTAAGGGGTATAACTCCTCCAGTTATGGCTGTGTTGGTCATGACTGGGCTAGACAAAAAATTAATTCTAGACCCCTCATATAACCTGACAACAATAGCTGTCAATTGGTCAAAGGCTCAGTTACCCACAACTCACCCATCTACAAGCTCTTGGAGTAAGCGATGCTTAGACATAGTGGGGGGAATAGTAGGTTTAGGAATTACTGCCATATTATTTATTCCCATTGCGATCGCGATTAAACTCGACAGTCCTGGCCCAATCTTCTTTAGTCAAATTCGCTGTGGTTGGATGGGTAAAAGATTTCGGATCTGGAAATTCCGCTCGATGTATACTGATGCTGAAGCCCAGAAAGATAGCGTTCAAAATCAAGCTAAGGATGCCAAGATATTCAAAAACGAAAATGACCCTAGAATCACCAGGGTGGGTCGGTTTTTGCGGAAAACTAGTTTGGATGAACTACCTCAGTTCTGGAATGTCATTAAAGGTGAAATGAGTTTGGTAGGTACTAGACCACCGGTACCTAAGGAAGTGGAAATCTATGAGGTTCCCGAGTGGCAACGGTTGAATGTTAAACCGGGAATGACTGGAGAGTGGCAGGTGCATGGGCGATCGCAAGTTCGGGATTTTGCAGATATAATTAAACTGGATTTACGCTACCAAAGAAACTGGAGCTTAATGTATGACCTTAAGCTCATTATCAAAACAATTTTTATCTTGTTGTCGAAAAATAATGGAGCCGTTTAGGCTCAAAAATATCTTGGTAAAATTCCGGATACAAATTAAATATAATGGTAAATAGATTAGAGTATTCTCTAGCAATAGGTTTTCTATTAAACAAGCATGAAAGTTGCCCTAGTTCATGATTATCTAACGCAAAAGGGTGGAGCAGAACGGGTATTTGAACTGCTTTGTAAGCGCTTCCCTAGTGCTGATGTGTTCACATCCTTGTATGATGCCCAGAACACCATTGACCTAGGTGAGCGCCTAGTGCATACCACCGGACTTCAGAACATTCCAGGGTCAACGAAATACTTCAGACTCTTGGCTCCGTTTTACTATCCAGCTTTTCGAGCCTTGGATTTAGAAAATTACGATTTGATTATCAGTAGTTGTTCAAGCTTCGCAAAGGCGGTCAAGAAAAAATTAGGAGCCAAGCATGTTTGCTTTTGCCACAATGTCACCCGTTTTTTGTGGGATACGCAAACTTACCTCAAGGAGTATGGAGAATATAGAGCGTTTTCTCCTGTAATTGATAAAGTCTTCCAATTGATCAGAAAAGTAGACCTGGACTATGCCCAGGAGCCGGACATTTACATTGCTAACTCGACCACTGTCGCTCGGCGTATCCAGAATATCTATGGTAAGCCAGCCATGACGGTCAACTATCCAATTAATAGCCATAAATTTGTGTTTTCCGACCAAAAGGAAGACTTTTACCTAGTATCATCTCGTTTACTGGGTTACAAGCGTATCGATCTGATTATCGAGGCGTTTAATTGGCTAGGCTGGCCCTTATTAGTATCTGGTGATGGTCCAGAGCGAGAGCGTCTAGAATCTAAAGCTTTGGACAATATTCGATTCTTGGGATACGTCAGCGATAAACAGCGTTGTCATTTGATGGCAAAAGCTCGTGGGGTGATCGTGGCGGCTTTAGAAGATTACGGTTTAGTGCCAATCGAAGCCAACGCCAGTGGTACCCCAGTAATTGCCTACGGTGCAGGTGGTGTTTTGGATACTCAGATACCAGGGACGACAGGGGTGTTTTTTCAACGGCAAACACCGGAAGCACTCCAAGCTGCACTACTTGAGGCTAGGGAAATTCCCTGGAATTATGCCAAAATCCGAGACCATGCCCTGAGTCATTTCACTGAAGACGTTTTCTTTAACAAAGTTGGGCAAATTATTGATAAAACCGTCAGCGGGCAGCCTGTTAATTTGAGCTATTCCTTTCCCCATTCAACCAAGGTTCCCACTTTAGCTACGTGACAGGATAGTGGCTGGACTGATTTTAGATTTTAGATTTTGGATTTTGGATTTTTTCGTTGATTTCTTTGGATTTATACTGGTCGATACTCCAAAATCATCAGATCCAATCTGGTGGACTAATCAATATAGTCCTGCTCGGGTGACTGCTGATGGGTAATAGATAATATCATGTCCGGTTGACTACTTCTTTTTATACCCTTTCTCTAAAAGGGATGCAACCTATGATTGTCGGTTCATTGGTAATGGGTAATGGGTAATGGGTAATCAGGCTCCAAGTCCTAATTTCCCATTCCCAAAAGGTAGGTAAAATTTGTTGCAGGTATCCTGGATAATTTTGCTTACCAAAGATTTGTCATATTTAAATTGCAATTTAAATATTGCAATTTTTAAAGGGTTAATAGTTAATTTAAAATTAACTATTTTGAAAAAAATGATAAAACCCTAGGGAATATTAACAACGTGATTAACCGGATTTTATCTCAACCGATTACTAATCATCCCGGGACTAGTTTAGACTTGATTCACTCGACTTGATGTCAATTTAACATCCAATCCAAACTTGTCAATCATTAATCTAAAATCCCATGAAGGAACTTGATTTAAACGGAGCAGCTGAAACAGATGCAGGGTATGGCCAACTGTTGGCAGTTTTGTGGCGCAGACGCTTGTGGATTATAAGTGTACTGTTGACAAGCTTGCCGATTGCCTTCTATCTCACTCTGAAGAAAGAGCCGACTTATATCAGCTCTCTACAGCTGTTGGTGGAGCCTAATTATATAGATAAAACACGAGGAATCGAGAGTCAGTTTACTGAGTCCACTGTTGATATCGATTATGCTACTCAGTTACAGCTGATGCGTAGTTCTGAATTGATTCAACGAGCAGTGGATTTGCTTCGTGATGACTACCCAGATATCACAGTCGGTGATATTAGAGGCTCCTTAAGATTAGCTCAAGTACTGCAGGGTAAAACCGAAACTAAGGTATTTCAAGCGGTCTACACCAGCAATGACCGGATTAAAACTCAAAAAGTACTGCAAGCTATTCAAAAGGTTTATCAAGATTACAACCTAGAGCAGCAGGAAATGCGGTTGAATAAAGGTCTTGCTTTTATCAATCAGCAGTTGCCAACAGCTCGTAATAATCTTGAGCAAGCTGAGCAACGGCTAGAGCAGTTTCGCAAGAGCAAAAACCTGATTGATCCCTCACAACAAGCTCTAGCTGTCAGTCAAACTCTGAATGGGATTGAACAGGAGCGCCGAGCCATCCGCGCTCAGTACATGGAAACTCAAACTCGCTACCAGGCTGTTCAGCAAAAACTGGCTCGTTCACCGCAAAATGCCTTGACATCGTCCCGCTTGAGTCAATCTGGGCGCTATCAAAATTTGCTCAATGAAATCCAAAGAATAGAACTGGCTTTGGTGGAGCAAAGTCGGATTTATACTGAAGCTCATCCTAGTATTCAAAAATTAATTGAACAGCGTCAGAGTGTGTTTGCGCTCTTGCAGGAAGAGACTAGACGGGTTTTAGGGCAAGTTCCGACTCAACTGGTTACCACTGGAAGTAACCTCCTGACAGAAGGACAGCTCGGTGGTGTTGATATCAATCTGGTCAACGAACTGATCACCTCGCAAATTAATCTAGTGAGTCTACAAACTCGTGATCAAGCCCTGGCCAAAACAGAGGAGGAAATCCGTATCCAACTCAGGGAATTTCCAGCCCTGATTGCTCAGTACAATCGTCTACAACCGCAAGTAGCCATTCAACAAAATACTCTGCAGCAGCTACTACAAGCACGGCAGGAGTTAAGCATCGAATTGGCTCGGGGGGGATTTAACTGGCAAGTTGTAGAAGCACCTTTACCGGGCTCGAAGACCGGTCCTAATATGACCCAAGACCTATTATTGGGTGCAGTGGTTGGGTTATTTCTCGGTGGTGTGGCTGCCTTTGTGCGGGAAGCCATGGATGATGGAATTCATACCTCTGATGATCTGAAAAATCAAGTGGCTCTACCCTTGCTAGGTATGATTCCAGAATTGCCAGAGGGTAAAATCAGTAAACCTGTTCTGAATCTTAGCTTGAGCCAGTCCGAGAAAGCACTTCCGATGATGGAACTGTTGGGATGGCGACCATTTCAGGAAGCACTGGACATGATTTATGTGAATATCCAGTTGCTCAATTCTGGTTCTGAGTGGAAATCCCTGATGGTTACGTCAGCGCTGTCTGGTGAGGGCAAGTCAACTCTGGCGTTGGGTTTAGCCTTGAGTGCTGCTCGTTTACATCGACGAGTACTGCTAATTGATGTAGATATGCGCCGTCCGAGGTTGCACCAACAACTTGGCCTCTCCAATCAGGAAGGACTTTCTACTTTATTGGAAGATGATACTGCTACACCCAGCCCAGTTAGTATCTCACCTTTGGGGTCAACCATTGATGTTTTGACTGCTGGACCAACCCCAATTGACCCAGTTAAGCTGTTGGGTTCTAAACGGATGAAGAACTTAATGGCAGAGTTTCAGCAGACCTATGATCTGGTGTTGCTGGATACTCCCCCAGTGTTAGGTATGGTGGATGCACTCCAAGCAGCATCTTTGTGCCAAGGTGTGCTGATGGTAGGACGCCTAGAGCGAGTTACTCAATCTCAACTCACCCAGGCTACTGCTATACTCAGGAATTTAAACCTGATTGGAATCATTGCTAACGGGGTCAAGAGTTCTAATCAGAACTACGCTTACTATGGTTCGCGAAACAGCCATGGTGCTATTGAACCAAAGCAGCCTGTATCTGATCTTCCAGTGTCTCCACAACTAGAGCGTCAGTTAAGCAATCATGTCAAGTCTCGTTGAATTTTTTGGTTAATTGCTAATTGAAACTTGCTCATTAACAAGTTTCAAGTTTCAATTAACGAACACCTGAGAATGATACGTATTAAACCTGAGACTATCTAACCTTTGACTTTTGATTTTCGTGAAATGGAGTAACTATTGATGACGACTTCCAGAATCATACTAACAACCTCCAAAATCTCAATCCTAGATATCGATGATGAGCCAGAAGCACTCAGTTCTTTGCCTCCCTGCAAGCTCAAGTGGCGACAGAAACAGTTGTGGGTACTCCCTATCAAAAAAAATGAACAGCATTATTTACCTCCATTGCAAAGTCAGTCCTGGTTAAGTAATTGCTTGCAACGCTCGTCGGTAGGGCTGGTTTGTATCGACCCCAATCTGGGTGAAACAGGGTTAAAAGTTTGGACCAATGCCTGTGAGCAAGCGAAGAAGAAAGCTGTTCTAAGGGTACCGTTCAACTCAGAATTGTCTAGTAGGGAAAAACTATTCCGATCTCGACTAAGGCGGGTGATGGATTCGAGTTTAGCTGCTCTATTGCTACTGATTCTGAGTCCAGTGCTCCTGGGATTGATGTTGCTGATAGCGATTTTTTCACCAGGACCAGTCTTTTCTCGGCAATTGCTGGCTGGAGAACGGGGTAAGCTGTTCCAAGTGATTAAATTTCGCACTGAAGCTATACACAAAGGCAAAGTCACGTCTAAGATGACACATTTTGGAAAGTGGCTGCGTCAATATTGTCTGGATGGACTACCGCAGTTAGTGAATGTACTAAGGGGTGAGATGAGTTTAGTCGGACCACGTCCTTGGAAACTGGATGAGGTGATTCGGATGACCCAGGAGGAGCGGCGACAGCTGAGGTTGTTGCCAGGAATGATCAGGCTTCACCAAGAAGATATGCGATCGCATGTGTTCGATTCTCAAAGTACTCCAGTGCTGTAATAGCAATCCCTGTAGGAATTGTGAGAATTTTTGATGCCATATTCCCTACTCCCTACTCCCTACTCCCTACTCCCTACTCCCTGTAAAGTTAATAACTTCCTAACTTATTAAGTTATTAATTGCAATTTTCAATTTTGATTTGCCTTTGTGTTCATCCCGTACATTAGCAAACTAATTACTCTAATCAGAGTCGTGAGGAATCGTGACAGACATTAAACGAGCATTAATCACTGGCATTACCGGTCAAGATGGGTCTTATCTAGCGGAACTGCTGCTGGAAAAAGGGTACGAAGTCCATGGCATTATCCGACGCACCTCTACCTTCAACACAGATCGTATCGACCACATCTACCAAGACCCCCACAATCCCCAGACACGGTTATTTCTCCATTACGGAGACCTCACTGATGGCTTGACACTACAACGCATTCTAGAAGACGTGCAGCCGATAGAGGTGTACAACCTCGGAGCTCAGTCCCATGTGCGGGTCAGCTTTGATTCACCAGAATACACCGTCGATGCCACAGGTATGGGAACCCTGCGTTTGTTGGAAGCGGTACGGCACTATCAACAGCGGATTGGCTCTCAGGTACGCTTTTACCAGGCTGGCTCTTCTGAAATGTTTGGGCTAGTGCAGGCTGTCCCTCAGTCTGAAACTACACCGTTTTATCCCCGTAGCCCTTATGCCTGTGCAAAAGTTTACGCCCACTGGCAAACGATTAACTATCGCGAATCCTATGGGCTATTCGCCTGTAATGGTATTTTGTTTAACCACGAAAGTCCCCGGCGCGGCGAAACCTTTGTCACTCGCAAAATTACCCGTGCTTTGGCGCGCATTGTAGCTGGTCAGCAGAAGAAACTTTACCTGGGCAATCTCGATGCCAGACGGGACTGGGGCTATGCCAAGGATTATGTTCGCGCTATGTGGCTAATGCTGCAACAAGACGAACCCGATGACTATGTTGTTGCTACCGGTCAAACTCAATCAATTCGGGAGTTTCTCGATATTGCCTTTGGCTTAGTGAATTTGGATTGGCAGCAATACGTTGAAATCGATCCACGGTACTTTCGACCTGCTGAAGTAGACCTGTTGTTAGGTGATGCCACCAAGGCTAATACCATACTAGGTTGGCAACCTTCAGTGAGCTTTAAACAACTGGTTGAAATCATGGTTAATGCTGACCTTCAGGCACTAGGTATCATGCCTGTCACCTCTTGTACTCAATCCGCTGATACTGCTTTTATTCGTCAGGTTGTTACCACTGGTAATCCCTAGTAATGATATGGTCTAATCCCATTTTTAGTAATGGATTAGAGAGATAGTTAGTCGCCCTTTGGGTAATGGGTAACGGGTAATGGTTAACGGGTAATTGGGAATTGGTAATTGAGAAAAAGACTATTGCTGCTTTGAAACACTACGAGGAGAGCGCAATTCCCCATTATCCATTACCTATTAACAGACTAGTATAAGACGTTGTTGATGGATTAGCGTTGCATAAAATAAGCGATTATCCGTAGGATACGCTACGCGAACGCACTGTCTTAGAAGCAGGAATTACGCACCAAGAGCCTTAAAACCTGGTTTCTCGCTATAAATCAAAGCTCCAGAGAATTATGTGATTGCTTCCGGAGTGAATCACTCCGTTCGTGAATTAGTAGATTGTGCTTGTAGTAACGTTGGTCTTGATTATCAAGATTTTGTGGAAGTTGATCAGAGGTTTTATCGTCCAACCGAAACAGTGCCCCTTTGTGGGGATAGCTGGAAAATTCGGGATGAGCTGAATTGGAAGAGTAAAAATAAATTTCCTGATATTGTCGCGGAAATGGTGGAGAGTGATCTTAGTTTTTTTAGCTAAACTTGTTTAAGTTAAGCATACCCCCCATCAAAATAGGTCTAAATAAAACCAGTGAGTATTCTATATAGAATTGCTGAAATAAAGCTTATTGATTCTGTAATCAGATTTACAAAATCAACTAAATTGTGGCAAGACAACCACTTCATATTAAGGGAATTTAAATTCCTTAAACAAGCTGCTTTTTTTGCTATTGTTTTAACGATACTTGCTTCACTATTTGAAGGATTTGGATTAGGGTTTATCCTAAATTTTTTACAAAATCTAACCGACCCTAATGCTACCCCAATTCAGACAGGTATTAACTGGTTCGATATATCGGTACTTGGAGTAAATAGACCGTTCAATGATAGAATTTACCGGATATCTGCTCTAATTCTGATCACAACCTGGTTCCGTTCAGCCTTTATGTTTGGTGGACGCAGGTACAGCATGATAACTCAGATGAATTTGTTAGATAGGCTGCGCAAGAAGCTATTTGAGCAACTTCAACGGCTGAGTTTGGGTTACTTTTCTCATAGTCGTTCTGGAGCGCTAGTTTACAGTCTAACTACCGAACTAGAAAAAATTAATCAAGCTTTTGATGTGACAGCTTTTATGTTGACTAGAGTTTCTCTTCTAGTTGTCTATGTCACATCAATGTTCTTGCTTTCTTGGCAACTTTCCATTGCCTCATTAATGCTCTTTAGCCTGATGAGTGTTGGTCTTTCTAACTTGGTTAAAAGGGTGCGAGAGACAAGTTTTGATGTTTCAAAGGCAGGCAGTAACTTTACATCAGTTGCTGTAGAGTTTATCAATGGCATTCGCACAGTTAAGGCATTTGCAAGTCAAGAATTTGAGCGTAGACGATTCTATAACGCTAGCGAAAACGTTGCAAACATCACTATCAAATCTGCATCATTTGGGTATGCCATAGAACCGATTGGGGAAAGCTTAGCCACCACAATTCTGATCGGCATGATTATTGTAGCATTTACCATCTTCGTTCCTAATGGACAGATGCAGGCAGCTTCATTACTCACCTTCTTGTTTGTTTTGTTTCGTCTGATCCCGATTATACGTCTGATTAATAATGCCAGAGGGCGTCTTGGGGAATTCACCGGACCAATGAATAACATTAAAGAGCTGCTGAGAACTGACAACAAACCATACTTGCAGAATGGTAACGTGCAATTTTCAGGATTGCAGCGAGCCATTGAGTTTGCTTCGGTGGATTTTGGTTACGATCCCTCTAACCTAGTACTGCACGATATTACCTTAACTATCAACAAAGGAGAGACAACAGCCCTGGTCGGTGCTTCTGGTTCAGGTAAAACAACCCTTGCTGACTTAATTCCCCGATTTTATGACCCAACCGCAGGTAAAATTATCATTGATGGCACTGACTTACAAGAGTTTGACATCAACTCTGTGCGTCGTAAACTAGCTATTGTTAGTCAGGATACATTTATTTTCAACACCTCTGTTCGCAATAACATTGCTTATGGTTCAGAACAGGCAGATGACCTGGCAATTCGAGAAGCCGCAAAACTTGCCAATGCATTAGACTTCATCCTAGATTTGCCTGAAGGTTTTGACACGCAACTGGGTGATCGGGGAGTTCGATTATCTGGAGGTCAACGTCAACGGCTGGCAATTGCTCGTGCTTTACTGCGAGCACCAGAGATTCTGATCTTAGATGAGGCAACTAGTGCCTTAGATTCTGTGTCTGAGCGCCTGATTCAGGAGTCCTTAGAAAAACTTGCTGTAGGACGGACAGTAATTACCATTGCCCATCGCTTATCGACCATTGCCAAAGCTGATAAGGTAGTCGTTCTCGAACAGGGGCGAATTGTGGAGCAAGGAAAGTATCAAGAGTTACTCGAAAAGCGCGGTAAACTTTGGAAATATCACAAGATGCAGCATGAAGTTGGTCAAACAAATTAAGACTAGCTAGTAGCAATTATCAATGTCCAACTCTAGTAGTAACTATCATTGATTGCTTGTCAATATTATCGGAGTATTAACATGTTCGTAATTGTTAGAAAAACAGGTCAATTAGGCAATAGAATGATGCTATTTGCCAACTTTATGGCTTTTGCATTGGAATACAACTTCAAAGTCATAAATCCTGCCTTTGATGAATATGCAGTTTTTTTTGAGGGAACCCATAACGATTTTTTTTGTCGATACCCTGCCCAAAAATCAGTTCTTAAAGGCAATAGTCTTAAACTGAAAAGAAATTTTCATAGATTCGTTTACCATTCAACCCGCTTATTGGTTAAAGATTATACAGATTTGAAGTTCTCCAATATAAATATTTTAAGAGATACTGGAGTACACAAAGCTGTAATTTTTAATGATAAACTTGCCAAGTTTTTTAGTGAAAAAAACTTAGTATTTATTCATGGATATTGGTTTAGAAATTCTGTACTCTTTTTGAAGTATGCAGAAACAATAAGGAAGTTTTTTACGCCAATACAGCAACATACTCAAACGATAAACCAACTCGTAAGTAACCTAAAAAAATCCTGTGACATTCTGGTTGGGGTTCACATTAGACAGGGGGATTATAAAAAATTGCTAGGAGCAAAATATCTCTATACTACTGATGAATATGTCAGTTTGATGAAAAAAACAGAAGCTCTTTTCAATGGAAAAAAAGTCAAATTTTTAATATGTTCAAATGTGCCCCAGGACAGAGAGAAATTCTCAAAATTAGATTTCGCTTTTGCCAACAACCACATTGTAGAAGATATGTACTCACTTGCTCAGTGTGACTATATCATAGGTCCCCCAAGTACCTATAACATGTGGGCTGCTTTTTATGGACGGGTACCTTTGTACTGGATTGAAGATCCCAATGCTGACATATCCTTAGACAGTTTTCAAATTTATGATGTGCCACTAGATGTCGCTCCTCCAATTTCATTTGCACAGTAATTAATTCCTTATTACAACCAGAGGCAAGATAACAAGGATATGTCAAACCATCAAGAAGCGCAAGAGCCGCTAGTCAGTGTTATCATCCCCACCTATAACCGCTTGATATACCTCAAGCAAGCAGTTGAAAGCGTACTCCAGCAGACCTACAAAAATCTTGAAATTATCGTTTCTGACGATTGTAGCCCTGAGAATCCGCAAGCTATGATTGAGTCCTTTCAAGATGCTCGGATCCGATTCCGTCGGAACTCAAAGAATCTAGGAAATGGTCCCAATGTTGCTGGCGCATTTAAACAAGCTCAGGGAAAATATGTAGCAAGTCTCAATGACGATGACCTGTGGAATCCAGACTTTTTAGAAAAGCTAGTTCCTCCCCTAGAAGCGAATCCAAATGTAGTTGTAGCTTTTTGCGACCATTATATTATCGACGCAGATGGCGTAATTAATTATGCAACTACTGAAGAACATACCCGGCTTTGGAAGCGTGACCAACTTAAAGCAAAGGTATACCAGCCGTTCTGTACTATCGGACTAGTAGACCAAGCAGTGTCTCCTGCATCCTCTGCTTTGATTCGCAGGGACAAGGTTAATTGGGATGAACTGTTGTCAGTGGGGGTCTATTGGGATTACTACCTAACCTATCTAGCTTGCCGCAGTGGTGATGGCGCGTACTACTATCCAGAAAGACTGACTCGATACCGCGTGCATGAGTTATCTGAAACCCATATCAGTGGGAGTGGAAACGCCAAGGCTCAGATCCGCAAAGGCAAATCCGGTATTTTTTGCTACGAACACTTTTTAGCAGATGCTCAATTACAAAAGCATCGGAGTTACTTTACCCAGAAATTAGCACAAGCGAACACAACTCTGGGTATTGGACTGATACGGGATGGACGGTTAGCAGAAGCACGCCCCTATCTTTTTCGTGCCTTGAGTCAAAATTTCAGTCTGCGAACTGTAGCAGCTCTCATGCTCACCGTTATACCTCAACAATTAGCAAATCCTTTCGAGATATCTTCCAGAGGGGAAATTATCCAACAGACAAAAGTACATTCAAAATTACATTAATAATTTCAGTAATTACCATGACTATTTCAACACCAGAAAACGTAAAAGAAGTTCTTCATAACTCTCTAGGACAGTTAGACAAATTTGAAGAATGTATACTGCTAGACAATCCTGATCATTACAATATTGGCGACCACCTGATTTGGTTAGGCTCTGTACTCTTTTTGACAGATACCTTAAAAACGAAAATCAAGTATGCCACTGGTATTAACGGTTTCTCTGATGCCAGCCTAAAAAAAATTGATCAATGCCCCATAATCTTTAATGGAGGAGGAGCATTAGGTGATCTATATGAAGGTTTTCAAAATTTTCGAGAATCGATCATAGAAAACTATCGAGATCGACCAATTATTATTTTTCCTCAGACTATTTATTTTAAAAATCCCGAAAACATCAAAAAAGCCGCAAAAGTTTTTAACTCCCATCCTAACCTAACCCTATTTACCCGAGATCAAGTCAGCTATGAAATTGCTCTTAAAAATTTCTGGAATTGTCGGGTGATTAAAGCCCCTGATATGGCATTTCAAATGGCTGGTCTATCTACTGACTCTATCCAGCCTGCTCAAGACAATTCTAGTCTTTATCTTTCCCGAAAGGATCAAGAACTTAAGGCCACTAGTAACCTGAGTCTTTCTTCTAAGATACAAAATCTCGTATTAGAAGACTGGGTTTCAGATAGATGGACTCTAAGAACTACTAAGCAACTCTCTAAAGGTTGGTATTGGCGTATCCCAGGATTGGTCAGAATAATTCGGGAAGTTTATGAGCGAGGATTAGCAACTCCTAAAGAATGGTTATCCCGACAAAACTGGAAGTATTTTCATACTAATACTGCGAAATTTAAAACAACCCATAACTCCCAAATTAATCTAGCATCTTGGGGCCTGATGCACAGCGGCATCTATCAATTCAAAAGGCATCGTTTAATTATCACTAATCGTTTGCATGGTCATATCCTTAGTACTCTTTTAGAGATTCCTCATATCTTTCTTCCTAACTCTTATTACAAGAATGAAGCATTTTACGAAGCATGGACTTCACAAATTCCCTTCGCCCGGTTTATAAAAGAACGCTCAGAACTTGAAGTAGCTGTAGAAGAAATGTTAGAGTCCTATCCTTTATAAATAGGACTTAAGTAATAGATAGTACTTAAGTAGTATGGGGCGTTAATAACACATTCCACAGGTATAGTTACTGGGTAAGGCTTGATAGATAAAACGCGAATAAAATTCGCTAATATTTAAACCTAAGAGTCAATCATGACTAAAATTGTTTACCTAATTGCTTCTCATAGCAATCCAGACCAAATTGTCAGACTAGTCAAGAAACTTAAGACTGGTAACCCTGAGTCCCAGGTCTTAATTCACCATGATCAATCTAAGTCGAGCCTTAGCCCAACTTCTTTTGAGCATATCAACAATGTTCACATCCTGGAAGACTATGTTCCAGTTGAGTGGGCAGATTTTTCTATGGTGGAAATGGAACTTCGCTGCATCAACTGGTTAATAGATAATTCTGTGACATTTGACTGGTTAATCTTCCTCTCTGGTCAAGACTATCCCCTTCAGCCAATCAGCCAAATCGAGCAGTTCTTGCAGAACACCGAATATGACGGATTTATGGAATATTTTCCGGTACAAGAACCACCAGAAACAGCTTGGCAGTGGGGCAAAGATTTGGGCATAGAGCGCTATTTTTTTCGCTACTATAAGCTGCCAGCTAGTCTAAAGACTATAGTATATAAACTATATCGTGTTGTCAATTGGCAGCCCCTAGTCCGGATCAGGGCTGGTAAGTTTGGTGCCAGAATAGCAATCCGTTGCGTTTCAACACCTTTCACTCCAGAGTTTCAGTGCTACGCGGGTTCTCAGTGGCACACACTTTCCTATCGCTGTATTCAATATATCCATCAATTTGTTCAGCGTAACCCAGCATTTGTAGAACACTATCGAAACACACTCGTACCAGATGAGTCTTTCATCCAGAGCATCCTGCTCAACCAGTCGATGCTAAAAATAGTCAATGATAACAAACGTTATATCTCTTGGACTCCTCCCTATCCAGCCATAATGGGTGTCCAAGATTTTGAGTCAATGATTACCTCTGGTAAGCACTTTGCCCGCAAGTTCGATGACAAAGTAGATGCCAAAGTTCTCGATATGCTTGACAAACATCTTGGGTAAGATGGGAAGAATAGGGAAGAATCTACCTATAGTCATTCTGATTTCTCTAAGGTTTACAGCAAGTTTCGCCCCCCTAGCCCCCCAATTCTGGGGGTAAATTGAGTTAAAGTCCCCCAGAATTGGGGTATTTAGGGGGCTTGCAGCTGTCGTTAGTGAGGTCAATTCATCTGAAAACGGCTGTAAATTAGGATTACTAGATCAGGTAGTTAAAGACTTCTGCGAAGGATGCACTAGTCAGAGTTTTCGATAATTTTAACAGGATAGCTACTTATGAAACTCTGTATCGTTACCCACAAAGTCATGAAAAATGATGGCCAAGGTCGAGTCAACTATGAAGTCGCCAAAGAAGCCATTCGTCGCGGTCATCACGTCACCTTATTAGCCAGTAATGTCGCCCCAGAACTCCAGCAGAGTAATCAGGTAAACTGGATTTTGATTCCAGTTAAAAGGTGGCCAACAGCACTAATTCGTCATCTGGTCTTTTCCTGGCGGAGTGGCAATTGGTTAAATCAACACCGTAGTGAGCTGGACTTAGTAAAAGTTAACGGCTCCATTACCAGAGCTGGATCAGATGTGAATGCCGTACATTTTGTCCACAGTTCTTGGTTGCGATCGCCTGCCCATACCTCTCGGCTACGTCGGGATTTGTATGGTCTTTACCAGTGGCTAGTTACAACCTTGAATGCCCATTGGGAAAAAAAATCCTTCCGTCAGGCAAAAGTAGTAGTCGCAGTTTCCGGAAAGGTCAAGAAAGAATTAGTAGACATTGGTGTACCCCCTGAATCCATTCGGGTGATTGTGAATGGTGTTGACTTACAAGAATTTTATCCCGGTGTGGCTGACCGCAAACAATTGGGTCTTCCCGAGGGAGTGCCTTTAGCATTTTTTGCTGGAGACATCCGAACACCTCGGAAGAACTTGGATACAATTTTGCACGCCTTAGTCCAAGTGCCTGAGTTACACCTAGCTGTTGCTGGCATCACAGAAGGTAGTCCCTATCCTCAGCTAGCCGCAACCCTAAATGTGAGCGAACGGGTACATTTTCTCGGGTACCGACGTGACCTCCCTGAGATTATGCGGGCGGTGGATTTATTTGTTTTCCCATCCCGCTATGAAGCTTGCACACTAGTGCTCCTAGAAGCAATGGCTTCTGGCTTGCCAGTGATTACAGCAAGCACAGCCGGGGGGGCTGAATTAGTTACCCCAGCCTGCGGAGTGGTCTTGTCTGACCCCAACGATACCCAGGCTTTGGCAAAGGAGTTAAGTCTTCTGGCTACTAATCCTGAAAAAAGGAAACAGATGAGCCAAGCTGCACCAAAGATAGCCGCCCAATACAGTTGGGAAAAGATGGCACAAAGCTATGTGGATTTATGTGAAGAACTGATCAGGTAGTCTAAATTTAATGTTTCGCAAAGGGAGCAGGGACTTCGGAGCAGGGGGGAGGGAATATGGCATCAAAAATTATCAGAATTCCTAAACGGATCCCTATTGTAATTGATTGGTTTTTGTTGAATGTTGAATGTTGACTGTCAACGGCTAACAGTAGTACCGACTCTGGTCGATAAGTGGTCTTTAAGCAATTATTTTATGCTCTGGCAAGATAAAAAGGTGATAGTATAATATTTGTCTGGTAAATCAGGACTATTGAAACAATTTGTTAATTTTTTTTTAGTCAATAAATAACCCTATAGAGCCTTTTTGGGAAAATGACCGGATAGCTATTTGTTGCTGTTGAATAAAAAAATAGCACTTTTGACGAAGGAAAATTAAACAGTTCTTACGGTTATTTGATTGTAATATAATTTTCGTATAAAGGAACTACTCCTGATGCAGGACATGAAACCAGTTGCTATTTGCATTCCTACCTATAATCAAGCCCAGTACTTATGGGAGTCAGTGGGTAGCGCTTGCCGTCAAACCTATCCTAATGTGGAAGTTTGGGTGTCAGACGACGCTAGCACTGATGAAACCCCTGAGGTTATGGCACAACTATGCCAGCAGTTTCCTCAAGTACGGTACTATCGACAGCCTAAAAACCTAGGTATGGCGGCTAACAACAATTGGGTTTTGAAACAGCCAAACACTGAATTTATTGTTCGTTTGGATTCAGATGATGCCCTGTTACCCAACTATGTAGAAACGTTACTACCCCTGCTAGAGAACCATCCAGAGGCGGGTTATGCCCATAGTGCTGTGCAAGAAATTGATGAACGCAGTCACAATCGAGCTGTGCGACGTATTGCAAGACAGCACGAGTTTCAGAGCGCAGACGAATCACTACTAGCCGCAGTTTTTGGGGTAAAAGTAGCTGCCAATATCGCTATGTTTCGGGCTGAAGCGTTGCCAGCAGTTAGGTTTTATGAAGATAGTCCCGATTTTGTACAGGACTATAACATGTGGGTCAGAATGGCAGATGCGGGTTATGGAAACGTTTATGCCAATGAGATATTAGCCTGTTATCGCGTTTGGACTGATGCTAAAAATCTACGTCCTAAGCGCAAAAATATTGAATTAAAAGGATGTATTCGGGTTTTTGAAGACAGTATCTTTCCTGCTTTTAAGCGACGGGGTTGGGATACAAAGGTGATTGAGCAGCAGCGTCGTAAACTGGCCTTAAGACACACAGCATACTGTTATCGTCCACTCTTCAATGAGGTAGAACGCACCGAGCTGATTGCTTTATTGAAAGAGTTAGGAGATTCACCAGCTTTGCGATTTCGCATGTTCTTATCGAAATTGGGCTTTCGTCCTGTCTTTGAATGGACAATTTATATGGAATTACAGTTGAAAGGTATGGTAAAAGGTTGGTTAAGTACTCTACAGAGTTATTTACGGTCTCAAACAGCAGGATAGTAATCTGTTTAGAATGTAGAATGAAGAATTGAGAATTGAGAATTGAGAATTGAGAATGAAGAATTAAAAATTAAGAATTTAGAATTTAGAATTTAGAATTCTGCATTCTGCCTTCACCATTCTGCCTTCACCATTCTGCCTTCACCATTCTGCCTTCACCATTCTGCCTTCACCATTCTGCCTTCACCATTCACCATTCTTCATTCTTCATTCTTCATTCTTCATTCTTCATTCTGCATTCTTCATTCTTCATTCTTCATTCTTCATTCACCATTCTGCATTCACCATTCTGCATTCTGACAAACAACCTTTAAGCGTCTAACCTACCCTACGGGAACGCCAAAGGCGAACAACCGTCTAACCTTGGCCTATTGGCCACGCTTCGCGAACAACCTTCAACCAAATAACCTTCAACTTTCCAACCTAACTCAACCGTAGAAGAAATGAGAATCACTGTTATAGTCCCCACCTATCGCCGTCCAAAAGACCTAGAACGGTGTTTAAAGGCCCTGGAGAAGCAAACTCGACCAGCGGATGAGGTCTTGGTGATTGTACGGGATACTGATGCTGAAACTTGGGAGTTTCTTGAAGCATTCAACCCTGAGGTTTTACCCATGCGTCCTGTGAAATTAAGTATTCCGGGGCAAGTGGCCGCTCTCAACGCAGGTCTTGATGCAGCACAGGGAGATATTATTGCCATTACCGATGATGATGCTGCTCCCCGTAGCAATTGGTTAGCTTATATTGAAACTCACTTTCTGTCCGATCACCGGATCGGGGGTGTCGGTGGACGGGATTGGGTACATCTGGGTAACTACCTGGAAAATGGTGCTAAAGAACGAGTAGGTCGAGTGCAATGGTATGGAAGGGTGATTGGTAATCATCACCTGGGGGTAGGTTTACCTCGCGAGGTGGATATCCTTAAGGGAGCTAACATGAGCTATCGACGAACTGCTATATCGGGCTTGCGCTTTGATCAGCGTCTGCGAGGGACGGGAGCTCAAGTCCATAATGATCTGGGGTTTAGTCTAGCCCTAAGAAAAGCGGGTTGGAAGCTGATTTATGACCCAGGGGTAGCAGTAGACCACTATCCAGCACAGCGTTTTGATGAGGATCAGCGAGGCATAGTTTTTAGCGATACTGCCCTAATTAATGCGGCACATAATGAAACTATAGTTTTGTTAGATTACTTCCCTGTTCTACAACGGATTATATTTATAGTTTGGTCAACATTGGTCGGAACGCGAGTTCAACCGGGTTTCCTACAATGTTTGCGGTCTTTCCCCAAGGAAGGACTTTTAGCAGGACAAAAGTGGCTTGCTTCTTTGCGTGGACGTTGGCAGGGTTGGTTGAGCTGGAAAAATTGCTTAGGCTAGCAAAAGGGACTGTGGAAGGTTATTTGGTTGAAGGTTGTTCGCGAAGCGTGGCCAATAGGCCAAGGTTATTTGGTTGAAGGTTGTTCGCGAAGCGTGGCCAATAGGCCAAGGTTATTTGGTTGTTCGCCTTTGGCGTTCCCGTAGGGTAGGTTATTTGGTTGTTCGCCTTTGGCGTTCCCGTAGGGTAGGTTATTTGGTTGACTGTTGACTAAATGTGGAAAGGGAATAGCAGATCTCGGAATACGAAATATTGAAAACTGCTGTATATCTAAATATTATGTCACGATAATTATCCTTAATCAAAATCTTCTCCATCTCCCCATCTCCCCATCTCCCCATCTCCCCATCTCCCCATCTCCCCACACTCCCATTAATTATAGGTATTAAACCGGACTTGATATAATCCCTAACACCTAATGACAAAAGGAATTCCGATCAAACTAGAACCAGCCCCTGCTTGGACAGCCATCCTGTTATTTGTTGTGATTACAATACTGGGCATTATTGCTGGTGCTGGCACCATCATGCGTATTTTATTGCCTGTGGTAGGGTTTGCGGTAGGTCTTTTTCTGTATCGACGGTATCCTGTCCTCTACTTAGGTTTTATGTGGTGGCTATGGTTTCTAATGCCGTTGGTTCGTCGTTTAATTGACTATCGCAGTAACTGGGTTAATCCGAGTCCAGTATTGCTAGTAGCGCCTGTGGTGACATGGATTACTGTGGATACCTTTCTAAAATACCTTCCTAGAGCCTATAAACAGGGGGGTTTGCCTTTTATTTTGGGATTCACCAGTATTTTGTATGGCTTTATCATTGGTCTGATTAAAAGCACTCCTATTTTCGCTATTCGAGCACTGATAGACTGGTTCACCCCGATTCTTTTAGGTTTCTACTTATTTATAAATTGGCGAGATTATCCTCGCTATCGCCAAAACATTCAGCGCACATTCCTCTGGGGTGTATTGGTGATGGGAGTCTATGGCTTAGTGCAATATGTGATCGCACCGGAGTGGGATCGATTTTGGCTGATCAACGCCAGAATGTTCTCGATGGGGAATCCCGAACCGTTTGGTATTCGTTTGTGGAGCACGATGAATTCCACTGGACCGTTTGCCGCAACCATGATGGTGGGTTTGCTGTTGTTATTTAATAATAACAGTCCTTTACGTATTCCTGCTTCCATAGCTGGTTACTTGTCTTTTCTACTAACGTTGTCACGGACGATGTGGGCGAGCTGGTTCTTTGGACTGGCTTCCCTAACCAGTTCACTCAAACCCAAAATCCAGATGCGCATCATTATTTCTATCCTGGTGATGGGAATTTGTATCGTGCCGTTAACCACGATTGAGCCATTCTCGGAGGTAATTGGTAGTCGTTTGGCAACATTTTCTGACCTTGGAAATGATCACAGCGCGGAAGTTAGACAACAGATCTATGAAGAGAGTCTTGGCAAAGCTCTTTCTATGGTTCTAGGTAATGGGATTGGAAATACATTCACTATCACTGAACAAGGGGAACTCCGAAGCCTTGTGATTGACAGTGGCATTTTAGATATGTTTTTTACATTAGGCTGGTTTGGCACTCTCCCCTATGTGTCTGGATTGCTCCTGCTGGTATATAGTGTGTTCCAATATCCTGAGATTCGCCGTGATTCCTTTATGAGTGCTGCTCGTGCTATTGGTTTGAGTAATTTAATCGGGCTACCGATTGGTAGCGCCATGCTTGGTGTCGGGGGATGTTATATTTGGGGATTTTTGGGTCTAACTATGGCAGCACATAAGTATCACCAGCATCAAAATAAGCTTTCTTCGGACATGGAAAGTATTGCTGAAGTGAACACTACTAAAGAAAAGATTTATGAAAATTTTCTGATCAATGGCACTGACAGAAGAATAACAGAAGTAGGAGATGGAAAGGAACAGCGGAAGGAACACCCGGATGTTTCAACTACCAATTCCTAACTAACTTATAAACTAACTTATAGGTCAAATATGGCGGTGCTTTGCTTTTTGGGAGAGGTTTGATGCGTATACTCCATATCTTAAACCATATTAAAGAAACTGGTAATGGTATTGTCAATGTAGCGATTGACGTTGCCTGTGAGCAAGCGAAAGCGGGTCATGAGGTTGCTATTGCCTCTGCTGGCGGCGGATATGAAACATTGCTAAGCCGTTATGGCGTCACTCACTTTGAACTTGATCAGACCCGAAAACCGTTGCATCTGCTCAAGGCTGCTGGGCGTTATCGAGGGATAATCGCAGAATTTCAGCCAGATATTGTCCATGGACACATGATGACGGGAGTAGTCCTAGCTTGGTTCCTACGGGGTTCAGCAAAATATAAGCTAGTATCCCATATTCACAATGTTTACCAACGTAGCTCAGTAGTGATGGGATTGGCTGAACGGGTGATTTCTGTGAGTGATGCGGTAGCAACGTCGATGTCTAAGCGGGGTATTCCCATGGGGAAAATGCCTGTGATCAAGAATCGCACTTTAGGTAGTCCCCGATTACCGGCTTTAGATACCTGCACTCCTAAAGCTTTGGAACATCCGGCTATTGTCACGGTAGCTGGCATGAACCGACGTAAGGGAATTACTGAGTTAATTAGCGCTTTTGAGCAGGTCGCTAAGAGTTCTCCTAAGGCACATTTGTACTTAGTGGGAGATGGTCCCGACCGTCAAATGTTTGAAACTCAAGCTGCGGCATCGTCAGTTGCTGATCGTATCCACTTTGAGGGTTTTCAAAAAAATCCTCAAGCTTACATGATGGCAGCGGATGTTTTTGTCCTGGCTTCACACCGTGAGTCTTTCCCTCTGGTTTTGATGGAAGCACGACAGGTGGGTTGCCCGATTGTTGCTACTAGGGTGGATGGTGTTCCCGAAGCACTAGATTACGGTAAGGCAGGAGTGCTAGTTCCTCCGAAAAATGCGATCGCACTGGCAGATCAGATCGAGATGCTTCTGGCTAGTCCATCTGAACAGGATAGATTAAGACGTGCAGCACAGCAAAACATTGAGGAACTAACCGTCACCACTATGGTGGAGAAGATTACTACTGTTTATCATCAGCTTCTGAGATCAAGTCCGGTTGAATACCCATAATCAAAGTGTGGGGCTCGGGCAGGGGGAGATGGGGAGATGGGGAGATGGGGAGATTTTTATTAAGGGTAATTATGCGGACATCATATTACAGTCTTCAACCTTGGCCTATTGGCCACGCTTCGCGAACAACCTTCAACCGTCTAACCTTGGCCTATTGGCCACGCTTCGCGAACAACCTTCAACCGTCTAACCTTGGCCTATTGGCCACGCTTCGCGAACAACCTTCAACCGTCTAACCTTGGCCTATTGGCCACGCTTCGCGAACAACCTTCAACCTTCAACCTTCAACCATCTAACCTTGGCCTATTGGCCACGCTTCGCGAACAACCTTCAACCTTCAACCTTGGCCTATTGGCCACGCTTCGCGAACAACCTTCAACCTTCAACCATCCAACCTTCAACCTTCACCCTTGAGTCTTCAGTCTTTTAAATAGTTTCGAGTTCAGGGAAAAAACTATGTCAAGACCTATCCCCGAATGGCAATATGCTGCGATTGTTCCTGTGATCGCTGTTTTGGTAATTATTGCCCATTCTGTGATTAGCAACAATGACACTATAACTGCTGAATCCAACCCAAGCCAACGGTTAACTTACACTACCTCTTGGATCGGTAATACCTATGGTCCTGGAGGTGAGCTTCCCGGCAAGGGAAAACATGTCCAGCTATCGATTTTAGGGATGGCTGTAAGTCCCGATGGTACGGTTTATGCTAATGCTCCCTGGGATGAAGCTGGTAGAGAAGGGGGGGTTTATAAAAATGGTGATGTTCTTGGTCAACTCGATGCTACCCATGGCTGGGGACGATCGGGGGGAACTGCGATCGCAGTCAATGATAACTATATTTACATGGCGATGACACAAAAGGGTCGCTATGGCGTAGGATATCCCAATTCTGATGATAAATGGTATTGTGTTCGTCGCTATAACAGAAGTAATTATAAAGGAGCAAAGTTTAAGGGGGGTAATGGCTATGATAAGAGTATGTTGATTATCAATACCAATCAAGGTTTGATTCGGGGAATTGCAGCAGATAATAGTCGCTTATATGTTAGTGATACTCCTAACAATAAAATCAAAGTTTATGATGCCCAGACCATGAAACCGGTTAAAAAATGGTCAGTGAATCAACCGGGTAAGTTAGCATTAGATAAAACTGGATCATTGTGGGTTATCCAGAACAAGACCAATAAGATACTTAAGTTAAATATAGAAACGGGCAAAGTTCAAGGTAAAATTGAGTCGGTTCGCATCCCTACAGCTATTGTTGTGGATAATCAAAATCGCCTATTAGTAGGAGATGGTGGACCTGATAACCAGATTAAAATCTTTAAAAATCTAGACAGCAGTGGAAATCCAACTCCTGATGGAACCTTTGGTGTCAAAGGGGGAATATACAGCGGAAGTCCTCAGGAAATTGGAAAAATTAGACCCTTACATTTTAATTCCATTACCGGGATTGGAGTCGATCAGGATAATAATATTTATGTCGCCAGTGATCCCAGTCGAATTTACGCTTGGCAAGCCGGTGGATTAACCGTGGATAGCTACAAACTGGATGGCACTCTCAATTGGAAATTGCAAGGTCTCTTATTTATTGACATTCCTGATATTGATCCAGCGGATGAAACTGTTGTTCATACGAAAAATCAACAGTTTAAACTAGATTACAGTAAATCATCAGGTCAAGAATGGACTCATGTCGCCCATACCGTTAATCCCTTTAAATATCCTAATGATAAGCGAATTAATAAGACTATCAAGCATAATGCTGGTGCTATGATTCGCCGGGTTAAGGGTCGGAAGCTTATGTTTACTAATAGTATGTATACCGAGTCAGCTGGTATCCATGTTTATCGGTTTAATCCGGACACTGATGGGGAAGTTGCTATTCCCACTGCCTCATTTTGGGGAAGTCAATTGGATTATCGGTATTGGCAAGATAAAAACGGTAATGGACAAGAGGAACAGGCTGAAAAAGGTGAATATAATCAAGGACAAAACTATCGGGGTTGGGGATTTTGGCCTGATGATGACGGTAATATCTGGATAGGTACATCAAGAAACGGGATTAAAAAACTATCCCTTAAACGGTTTGATGCCTACGGCAGCCCGATTTACGATATTAACAATCAACAATCCTTTGAAATGCCAAAGGAATTTCAAATTATTCAACGACTTGAGTATCATCCGAAAACCGATACCATGTACATTGCTGGATATTCCCCGACGTTTGATAAAAGGGGTGATTGGGGATTGATTGGTAACAGAGCTGTCAAATATATCAATTGGAGTAAAGCGCCACAAAAAGCCGGTGAAGTAGTCATCGCTTACAATCAAAAATCCGAAGGAGTAAGACCAGATTTACCGAAAAGTATGGCGGTTTCGGGAGACTATTTATTTGTCGGCTATGTCGATAATAGTTTTGAAAAAGATCCGAATCGATACCCTAAAGTGCGAGTTTATGATTTTCGCACAGGTCAAGAGATTGGCAAAATAAACCCCGGCCCAGAAGTCAAATCAACCACAGGTTGGCTGGATGTCCCGATGGCCTTAAGAGTAGTGCGAAGAAAAAATGGAGAATACTTGCTATTTGCTGAAGAGGATTTTTACGCTAAAGCTTTAATGTACCGGATAAAGATAGACCCCTAAGCTAAGCTGTTGTGCATTTAAATTTTGAATGGGAGCGCTTTGGGGAGATGGGGAGATGGGGAGATGGGGTGAAGATGTGGTGGTTTTTCAGGTTTTTTCCTAATTGGAAAATAGGCAATTTAAAGGCACAGCAGCTTACCAATTTAATTGATAGCGTTGATCATACTTATCAGGTACATTCAATTTTTTTCCCGCTACTCCCTACTCCCTACTCCCTACTCCCTACTCCCTACTCCCTTTGCTTTAACAAACACTATCGAGGCTATAGTACTGTGAAAACACTTCAAATTGGTATGGGTTGGTTCCCTGAACAAGCAGGAGGACTCAACCGAGTTTATTACGATTGCACTCGTTACTTACCCCAAGCTGGTGTGGAGATGCATGGCTTAGTGGCAGGCTCAACCGCTGTATCTGAAAACTCCGGTGGTCAAGTCCAAGCCTTTGCTAGCCATAAATCCCCTCTCTGGCAACGCTGGAGCGGTATCCGACAAACGATGCATCGAGTGCTGAAGGAGGAAGACTACCCCCTAGTAGTGTCCCACTTCGCTTTATATACCTTTCCAATTCTCGATCAATTAGACAGTCGCCCAATGGTGATGCACTTCCAAGGGCCTTGGGCCTTAGAAGGGCATGTAGAAGGCAGCAATACCGTTGCGACTCGCTTAAAATGGATGCTAGAGCGGGTGACTTACAAACGGATAGCTAAGTTTATCGTACTTTCTGAGGCTTTCCGCAACACCTTGCACCAAGAGTATCATATCCCACTAGAGCGCATTCACATCATTCCTCCGGGGGTTGATACCGAGCGTTTCGACACCACCATTACACCCCAGGAGGCACGGTCAAAACTAGGCTGGTCTCAAGAGCGACCAATTATCTTAGCTGTGCGACGGTTAGCTAAACGCATGGGCTTGGAAAATTTAATTGCAGCAGTGGATCAGGTGCGTAAGCGCTATCCAGACGTGCTGCTACTGATAGCGGGTAAAGGCACACTGATGCCAACCTTGCAAGCACAGATTGAAGCATTAGGACTGACTGACCATGTCCGCTTGTTGGGTTTTGTGTCGGATCAAGATTTAGCCCTAGCTTACCGTGCTGCAAGTTTCTCAGTTGTGCCAACCGTGGCATGGGAAGGCTTTGGTCTGATTGTTATTGAGTCATTGGTGAATGGAACGCCAGTTCTAGGAACACCTGTAGATAGTATTCCAGAGATTCTACAGCCTTTTTCAGAAGACTTATTGTTTGAAGGGACTTCTGTTGATCAACTTGCTCAGGGCATGATCGAGGTATTTTCTGGTCAGCGTCAACTCCCTAGCTCTGAGGCTTGTCAAGCTTATGTTCATGAGCACTATACTTGGCCGGTGATTGCTCAACGAATTAAATCTGTTTATCAAGCTGCCATCGATTAATCAACATTTAGCTCAGATCAGTTATCAGATTAGTCTCTGAGCTTTTGCACGTTTGAAACACTCTTTTTTGGACTACCCACTCTTATGAAGCGCCGTCGAGTCCTTTTTGTCGATCATGCCGCCGTTTTGGGCGGAGCTGAGTTGAGCCTGCTGGATCTGGCCACTGCCTACCGGGACACCAGCGAAGTACTACTGTTTGCCGATGGCCCGTTCCGGGAACGGCTGGAAGCTGCACAGGTGAAGGTCAAGGTCATACCTGCACCCCAAGCCATCTTATCCGTAAGGAGTTCAGGGGGAATGAGCGCCGCTCTCAAGGCATTACCTCCCCTGTGGTGGATGGCTTGTCGAATAGCAGCAGTTGGACGTGAGTTTGAGCTAGTACACGCCAACTCCCAAAAAGCGTTCATTGCTGCTGCGATCGCAACATTGATGGGCGGTCCTGCAGTGGTTTGGCACCTGCGAGATATTGTGACCGCACCACACTTTAGCTCCCTCAATCGTGCGATAGCCGTTTTCCTAGCTAATCGTCTAGCATCTCAAGTATTGGTCAATTCTCGTGCTACTGGTGAAGCCTTTATCGCTGCTGGGGGACGTGAAGACCTAGTAACACTGGTTTACGGCGGTATTGGTTCAGACCCCTTCGATAATCTCGCATCGGATCAATCAGCTCAAATCCGTGACCAGCTCGGCATTGGTGATGCTCCACTGGTTGGTTTATTCAGTCGGCTATCTTACTGGAAAGGTCAGCATATTTTACTAGAAGCCTTACAGGAACTCCCCAATGTACACGCCCTGTTGGTTGGTGAAGCGCTATTTGGTGAAGCAGAATACACCTCACGGCTCAAAGCCATGGCTGCCGCACCAGAACTTGCTGGTCGTGTTCACATGCTGGGATTTCGCAATGACGTGCCAGCATTGATGTCTGCTTGCGATATTGTAGTCCATACCTCTACTGAACCGGAACCCTTTGGTCGGGTGATTGTCGAGGGTCAGTTGGCAAAACGACCCGTAGTTGCTGCTGCTGCTGGTGGTGCAGTGGAGTTAATTCAGGATGGCGTGACTGGTCACTTGGTACCGCCAGGAGATCCAGTAGCACTGGCTAAGGTCATTGGTAATTTGCTCAGTGATCCAAGCGCTGCAGATAGGCTAGCCAAGGAGGGTTATATCCATGCCAAGTCTACTTTTTCCCTGGAATCCCTGTTGATGACCTTTGACCAAGCTCTGAACAAAGTATAGCGCAGCGCTATACCATCAATCCTAGTTTCACATTTGATTTGAAAACGCTATAAACGCCAGGGTAAGGGCAAGAATCAATAAGGCAGGATTTTTATAAAAAATATTGATAATAAAAATCAATAGTGTTGAGCATCAAGGCTTAATATTGTCTTAATCCTTGCCCTACATCACATTTTGGCTCAATTTTTCTTGCGCTTACCCTGCATGTATCCCCCGGATATTCAGGTGTTTGAATAAGCTGATCATGCTCTTGTGCTTATTGACCAGGCATTTTACACATATAGTGTTTTTTTTATTAAAAAAACACTATATATATGATTCAGAAAATTAGATGCGTTTACCCTGTGGTTATATTCCATTTGTTATAATAATTGTTATCATAAAAAAAACTTATAGGCAAGAGGGAGAGACGAAGGGAGGATAAGCGTGTAAAACGTGTAAAAGTGGTAAGAGGGGTAAAAGGAGTAAGAGGGGTAAGAGGGGTAAGTTTGACAATCTAATACATATTGCTGTCTGATATTTCCCAATATCTGTCATCATCTCAGTTTTATTAACTAATAAATAGCAATAGGTATGTAAATTGCTATCATAAAGGTCGCCTACTGATAACCAGGCTAAGGGCAAGAAAAATTGAGCCCAAATGTGATCTAGGGCAAATATTATGAAAATATTAAGCTTTTATTTTTAGCACTTTTCAGGACTATTGCACTTTATTATCAATATTGTTAAGGGTAATACCTGTCAGTATTCATTCTTACGCTTACCCTGCTACTGATCAAGCTCTAGATTGCTTGTTTAATCATGGTGCAACCATCCATTGAATCAAATACCTCAACACATACCTCAACTTTTCCCAGATCGATTGACATTGCAACTGTGTGCGTCTACGGCATTGGCATTCTATCTGCTGGTCTATTCCTGTTTTTACCTGTTGTTAGTTTGTTAAGCCCTAGCCCCTGGCAACGGACAATGGGAGCTATCCATGGGTCTGCTGCGATGTTAGCAGTGCTGGTTATTGCCTATGCAGGACATCTGGCTTTTCCTTTGTTAAGAGGGTCTGCTAAGATCTTGCCCCAAGTCCGCACATTGACCTTTTGGTCATCTTGCTTAGCTTTTTTGGCAATCGTTTCTGGTAATTGGGCCTATATGCGCTACCGTGCTCCTCTGGGGGGTGCGCGCGCCTGGATCAGAGAAAATACTCCGCTGGTTCATTACCTATTCATGGAGTATCACGAATTTACAGTCCTGTTTACTCTGCCGCTGGGAGTTGCCTGCACCTGGGTTCTCTGGAAATATGGCGACTCAATTTTAGAGAAGAAAAACCGTCCTGTACTAGCAGCTACCAGTATTGCCTTGATGGCGATGATGTTTTTCGCCCTGGGTGGTTTTATTAGCGGACTCAATGTCGCTAAAACCCATGGTCTATAGCTGTTTTTTGTTTTTAAAATTCTTTCTCTGTAGAATATTGCTCAAGAAAAATGTCTCAACACTCCTCTCAAGACCTTTCTACTCAACCTCTATACAGCCAATTTTGGACACAGCTTAAACAATTTCCAAAGGGTTTAGCCTCTGGCTCTAAATCTCCCCCAACGCTCTCTGGACCAGCAGCAGCGGCATTGCTTAGCGCTGCATTTAGTTGTTTCCTGTTAATGGTTAACCAACACCTAACATCCATTTACAAAGTTTGGAACAAAATTGTTTGGGATCTAGGGGGTTGGATTCCAGGCAGTCGGAATCCAGATCCAATTTATGGCGAGATCGGCAGCTACTCTGGCAAAGAAACGGTAATGCTAGTAGGATGGCTTCTCAGTTGGTTTATCTTGGCTCAACTTTGGCAGAATCGCCAAGTCCAGGCAAAGACCCTGATCTTTTGGCTATTTACGTTCATCGCCGCTGCCACAATTATGAACTGGCATCCAATTTTTCCCTATTTACCGCTCATGCCTAAGTAGCACTGACATATCTAACACCGCAGTAAGGATTCAGCCCTTAGCGGTCAGCGGTCAGTGGTCAGCGGTCAGTGGTCAGTGGTCAGTGGTCAGTGGTCAGCGGTCAGCGGTCAGCGGTCAGCGGTCAGCGGTCAGCGGTCAGTGGTCAGCCATTCGTGTAGCGTGAGTCTTGGCCAAGGCCAAAAGGCCACGCTACGCGAATGGCTGAAAGCTCAATACTGAATACTGAAAGCTGTTCGGTGTAGCGTGGGCGTAGCGTATTAGCTGATAGCTGAATACTGAAAGCTGTTCGGTGTAGCGTGGGCGTAGCGCATTAGCTGATAGCACCTCAAGTAGCGTGGGCGTAGCGCTTAAGCTGATAGCTGAATACTGAAAGCTGTTCGCCTAGCGTGGGCGTAGTGCATAGGCTGATAGCACCTCAAGTAGCGTGGGCGTAGCGCTTAAGCTGATAGCTGATAGCTGAATAGTTACACACGGCACATATGTGACAAGATTACAGATCTGACAACAGAGGTACTATGCAACAATCAACAACAACAGTTAAGCTCACAAAAAAAACAGTATCGATCCAGGAACTACATAAGTATGTAATTTGGGGTGTTGGTATCTGGATCATCTTTGTATTGACCTTTGTGAGCGCCTACTATCGAGTCAGTAAAAGTGAGAAATTTGACGGCATGCCTTACAAAACTCTCACAGATGAAGATTCCCAAAAACCTGCTGAATCTTATCCAAATAACTAAACCCAACATCCTGTGCTGGGTGCGGCAATAGCGCACCCAGGTCTAGGTGTAAAAAGTTGGGCGTTGCTTAATAATGGAATGATTTTAAGAGTTTTTAGGTGCGCTTTCCGCATCTAATTATTAAATTCGCCACGGGTCGCACCTGTGGAATAGGCATCTTGCCGTGGAATGGGCATCTTGCCCGTTATAGCGCTACGCGCAAGTCAGAAGTTAGAAGTCAGAAGTCAGAAGTAAGCTATGACTAAGTTTGCTGAGTTTAGGAATGTCCTAAGCTTAATGCGTAGTGCTATACAATCTTCGGGCGGGCAGGATGCCCACTCTACTCCTATTCATTGCTCTATTCAGCAACGCCAAAAGTTGCGCTAAGTCAATCACAATCTGTGGCAGGTGTTGCTGAATTGAAGTGTGAATGCGCGATCATTTGATTTTGCTAAAGTCCCGGTTGGTTAGGGCTTTCAGCTTGTTAATAAATGTTTCGCCAGCGGTATCAAAATTAAGGGGCTAGGGGAGCACAATCATAGCCATAATCAGCAACACCATGAAGTCAAAACAACAACAACTTAATGACCAATGAGTAATTACCAATGAGTAATTACCAATGACGGATGTCAATAAAATTTAGATGTGTTTGCTCTGTACTAACCTGTACTAATTAATTAATCATGAAAAAAAGGAACAGCATCAAAGGGTTTAGTTTCATTAGTTCTGCTGTTGTCGCCTTAAGCCTTGCTCTTGTGGGATTGCAAAGCTCGTCCCCAGAAGCAAAAGCACTGACGATTGAGGGTGACTCTACTGCCGCAGAACTATTGAGTACTTTGCAAAAAGGGGGTCATGTCATTTATTTTAGACACGGAAATGCTGTCAGAAATGTGCGACCAGATGCGGTTGACCAATTGCCTGACCAGTTTCAAGAGTGTTTAGATCCTGGACGACCCTTAAGTGCTGATGGTTTGGTCGATATGCAGAATGTTGGAGAGCATTTTAAACAGCTCAACATCCCTGTAGGTAGAGTCCTGGCAAGTCCGGCTTGTCGCTGCATCGAAACACTTTGGTATGCTTTCAATGAGGATGTGGCGGAGATCGAAGTTGTCAAAAGCCTAAACGCTATTCCAGACACACCCAGTTATGATCCAGTAGGGCTTTGGAAAAATCTTCATGAGATGCTACAGACAGTCCCCAGGGTAGGGACGAATACGGTTTTATCTGCCCACAGTACAAACATTAAGGCTCTAACTGGTTTAAAGGTCGCTCAGGGAGAAGCAGTAGTATTTCGACCGGATGGGAAAGGGTGGTTTGAGTTAGTGGCTCGCATCGAACAAGATGATTGGCAATCGCTTCCTCCAGAAATCAGATAAAGTGAGAAGGCGACAAACTTGGACATGAAAGCAACCCTTGAGCCCACGAGTGTGAGACTATGCCTACAACCTCCCGATGGCGGGAGGTTGAGTGAATCTAATCCTCTACGCGATTGCGCACCGGCGCACGCTACGCGATCGCCCATAATTCCCCTGGAACTCCTTCCCAACCAACTCCCAACTCCCCAAACGAAGTTTTCTCAATAGGCGGAAACCGGCCTTTAGAATTAAACTGTGATTGATGTGATGGATTTTTCAAAAAGCGTTCGGGAAACGGTTCTTTTGGAACATCGCCAGTTAGTGAAATCATACCGTGATTTAGCAACGCCGGTAAAAAAAGCTGGTATTTCGTTCAGATGAGCAACGGTTGTGGTTGCCACGGGGCTTTGAAGGTGCGAACACAAGCCTGAGCACACAGCTTCTCCAACGGAAATTCCCCTTAAATAGGTACTAACTAGCTTGTCAGTACCTATTTAATAGGTACAGTACCTATTTCTTCCGCCAACGGGCATCTGGCCTTCGCCCAAGGCATTCGAGCCGCCCAGCGTTCCTTTCCTGGCGCAAGATACGACGAATCAGATCAATTCCTACTTGACGGTAGAAGGGGCTGTTGGATTAATGTCTTCCCAAGTAGTCCCTGGATTTTTGGTAATAGGTAATTGCTAATGGGTAATGGTCGTAAGATTACTGATTACTGATTACCGATTCCCGATTCCCGATTCCCGATTCCCGATTCCCGATTCCCGATTCCCCGAAAATCCTAGGTTACATCCCTGTTATGAACAGGATATCAGTATTTATGTAATTTTCCGGTTAAACTCTCCAGGCGATAAGCACTATACTTGCCTTTAAGTGAAGGTTTCTAAAAAGAGAAACGAAGGAAAAAGTGAGACTGGTAATAGGGAGATGGGGAGTTTTCCCACTCTCCCCTTATTTTATTCAGGACTTACGCATTTGCCCCCTAAATACCCCAATTCTGGGGGACTTTGACATCATTACCCCCCAGAATTGGGGGGCTAGGGGGGCGAAAGACACTTAACCGCGTAAGTCCTCTTATTTTTTCCTTGTCCCAAAACACGTATCAGGCTAACACTATGCTGGCTAGGGTTTGGAGTGGTTCAATTATCGGCATTGATGCTGTAAAAGTAGGGGTTGAAGTAGATGTGTCCGGTGGCTTACCGGGAATTGTAGTCGTTGGTTTACCGGATACCGCTGTCCAAGAGTCGCGAGAACGGGTGAAAGCAGCACTGAAAAATGCTGGTTTTGCCTTTCCGATACGCAAGATTGTGATTAACCTGACCCCGGCTGACTTACGGAAAGAAGGTCCTAGTTTTGATTTACCGATCAGTGTTGGTATTTTAGCGGCATCGGAACAGTTAAATCCTCAGTTATTGGGAGACCACCTATTTCTCGGAGAAGTGTCCCTTGATGGCAGTTTGCGACCTGTGGCTGGTGTACTTCCAATTGCTGCGGCAGCAAAGCAAATGGGAATTACTGGGTTAGTGGTTCCTGCTGACAATGCTACAGAAGCTGCAGTGGTGAATGGCATCACTGTGTATGGATTTGAGCACCTATCAGATGTTGCTGATTTCCTTAACCAGCCAAACCGCTATTCACCGGTAGAGATTGATAGCGTGGGGCAGTTGCAAGTAACCCAGTCCACTGCACCGGATTTGAAGGATGTTAAAGGTCAGGCTCATGGGCGTCGAGCGTTAGAAATTGCTGCGGCTGGGGGACATAATTTAATCTTTGTCGGTCCTCCTGGCAGTGGTAAAACGATGTTGGCGCGACGATTACCGGGAATTTTGCCACCGTTGAGTTTTGCTGAAGCTTTGGAAGTCACTCAAATTTATTCTGTTGCTGGCTTATTGAAAAATCGCGGCAAACTGATCTGCGATCGCCCTTTTCGCAGTCCCCATCATTCCGCCTCTGGCCCATCTCTTGTGGGTGGTGGTAGTTTTCCGAAACCGGGAGAAATTTCCTTAGCCCACCGGGGAGTTCTATTTTTAGACGAGTTGACAGAATTCAAGCGCAATGTCTTAGAGTTCCTACGCCAACCTTTGGAAGACGGACAAGTCACTATTTCCCGCACCCGCCAATCGGTACAGTTTCCTGCTCAGTTTACCTTAGTGGCTAGTACCAATCCCTGTCCCTGTGGATACTTTGGTGACCCGATCCAACCTTGCACCTGTTCCCCTCGCCAACGGGAACAATATTGGTCGAAGCTATCAGGACCATTAATGGATCGCATTGATTTACAAGTAGCTGTGAATCGGCTTAAACCTGAAGAAATCACTAGAGAGTCTACAGGAGAAGAATCAGCACCGGTGCGAGAACGAGTCCAAGTCGCACGCGATCGCACTCATCACCGCTTCCACACTGAACCCACTCTTCATTGCAATGCTCAGATGCAAAGCCATCATCTACGTCGATTCTGTAAATTAGATGATACTTCCCGTAATGTATTAGAAGGGGCTATTCGCAAACTTGGTCTTTCTGCTAGAGGCACCGACCGTATTCTCAAAGTTGCCCGTACCATTGCCGACCTGAGTGGTGATGATGACCTTAAAACCCAACATGTTGCTGAAGCCATTCAATATCGTACTATTGATCGGATGCAATAAGCTCCAATCAGGGGCAATTGATGGGTTAACGGATCTAACGGATGGCACTATAGCTTGTAGGGTGGGCAAAAATAGTTTGGTTATGCGTGAGTATTCTAGATAATATTACTTTGCCCACCCTACTTTAATTGGCATTTTTTTTACACTCACGGATGGGAATATAGGGAGTCGTAGGCAGGACGAGTTGAAGGCATGAAGCAAGTCAAAGCAGTTTTATGTGGATATTACGGCAAGGGCAACGGTGGCGATGAAGCCTTGTTAGCGTCACTGCTGCAAATGCTCCCAAAGTCAGTGAAGCCGATAGTCCTTTCCGGTAACCCTAGTCAAACTCGTCAGCGCTATGGAGTAGAAAGTTGCGATCGCATGTCTACCCTACCAGTGCTCAAGGCCATGCGCTTTTCGGAACTATTCATCTGGGGGGGTGGTAGTTTAATCCAAGATGTGACTAGTGCCGCTAGTCCTCTCTACTACTGTGGTTTAATGGGATTAGCTCAAAGGATGGGTCTGAAAACCATTGCTTGGGCCCAGGGGGTTGGTCCAATTAAGCGTCGGCTGATTGGTTGGCTAGCCCAGCGGTCCTTCACCGGATGTACAGCAGTCAGTGTCAGGGATTATGGCTCAGCGACACTCCTAGCGGATTGGGAAATTCCGTTTATTATGGCTCCCGATCCAGTTTGGGCATTAGACTCCAAACCTGTACCAGGATTGTGGGATTTACCAGCACCAAGAGTAGCAGTTACTTTGCGATCGCATTCTACCCTAACTCCCAAACGCCTGAATAATCTGACCCATGCCTTAGTGGATTTTCAGAAAGCGACACAAACCTGTATTTTATTAGTCCCTTTCCAAGCTTCCCGAGATTTGACCATTGCTCAATCTATTGCGTCTCAGTTAACCGGTCCCCATCAGATCTTTTGTATAGAAGACCCTAGAGAATTAAAAGGATTATTTCGCGGGGTGGAAATGGCGATTGGGATGCGCTACCACAGTTTGATTATGGCAGCAGCGGAAGAATGTCGATGTTTTGCCCTCAGTTATGACCCTAAAGTTAACTACTTGATGGAGCAACTGGATTTACCTGGATGGGATGTTGCTAGTTTACCAGATGACCCAAATGTGATTAGTAAAACCTGGCTAGAACACTATGCTAATGGTGAACCATTGACTAAAGACCAAATTCAGTCATTGGTAGACCGGGCAAGGATGCATCAGGATCTGCTGATGACAGTTTGTTAATTGTTAATTTTCCAAAGGGAACAGGGAGTAGGGAGTAGGGAGTAGGGAGTAGGGAGTAGGGAGTAGGGAGTAGGGAGTAGGGAGTAGGGGTAGGTTTTTTACATTTAGGGTTAAACAGGGAGTGTGGGGCGGGGGCGCGGGGGGAAAATATCAAGAGGAGATAAGAGGAGATATAGCACTACCCATTAAGATTAGGAGGCTGGCAACTGTTAAGGATTTTATCCAAGAATGTTGCACTATCTACAAAGATGTGTTAGACTTTAAACATAGATTCAGTTTCATTAGAGATACTTTGCGACTTACATTAAAGCCGAAAACCAAGGGTTTAAGGGTTGCGTTTTTTGTCAATAGTGGAATCAAATTTATGCGCTAAGCCGGGCATAGTCCGGGTTTAGCCTTGGGAGATACCCCCTGGCTGGCAAAATCCAGCTTGCATTAGTGAGCCAAAATCTGATTTGTAGATTTTGGTAGCTAAAAAGTATCGGAAGTGAAAATAACCTATAGTGTGAGGATAAAATACTAATGCCGCGATCGCATTCTCAAAGGTTGGTGGGCATTGCTTTGGTGAATTCGGGCAGGTAGGGGAGTGGGAAACAGGCAATGCTCACCCTACAAAATGCGTAAGCACTTGTCACGCCCTCAGCTCATCTACTTCTCCTGCGTCTGGGAATTGGGGCTGGTGTAGTGGGTTGGTATGCCTTAAGTCCATGATCACCAGTAAGAATCTCCACCTGGCAACCAGTTTTTGCGTAGAATTCTGCTACAGTTTTGATGGTAGCATCACCTATTGAAACTTTTTGTGCTGCGAGTTGAGACCATTCCACTGCTAATTTTTTCAGTCCTTGAGCGTCCCAAAGCACTGACTGATCCGTGAAAGCTGCCCAAGGTGTTTTTTCATCTGCTGCTTTTTCCATAATCTCAGCTAAAGCTTGGGCAGTTTCATACCTTTTTGTTCTAGCTTGAGCAATATGATTACCAGTTTCAATAATAGCAGCCAAGGGTAGTACAAACGTTGTCGATGCTTTTTCTTCTTTTTCCAAAAGCTCAACAACTCGCTGCTTATTCCATTTATTATTACCAGACCCACAAGTCTCTTTTCCAGGAACTTCTAGGTAAACGCAGAGAATCGATGTATCGATAATCAGAACCTTCCTCATGTCTATAGTGGCTTAGGATCAGAAATATTCCTTTCAATAGCTCCTTTAGTCACTAGGTTTCCCAAGGAACCAGATGCCATTAATTTAGGTAAATTATCAATAGTTTCTAGAAGGGTGAGTGTGCTTTCTCCAGTTTCTGAAGCCCGGTGTGCCACAACTACGAAGGGAATCATTTCTGGTCCTAAAGCATCTAGCAAAGCCGGATTGTGAGTAGTGACTAATATGTCGATTTTTCTCTTTTCTCCAATTTCTTTGAGCATGTTTATCAGCAGATGTAACCGAGATGGGTGCAATCCATTGTCTACATCTTCAATTACTAATTGACTCCCTTCTGGTCGTGTGATCAGTGCGGTAATAATTGCTAAGAAATGCAGGGTTCCATCCGACATTCCTCGCGCATCAATTTCTGTAGTTTGACCAGGTTTCCATTGTTCTTTACAGTAGAGCATAGCATCTGTACCAAACTTTCCTACTGGTTCCGCCCAAACTTCCTGTATATCTCGTTCTGGCAGATATTTCAAGTAAGCAGACACCGTTGAGTCAAACTCGTCTTTTTGCTCTTTAGGTAATGCGGCTAGCACACCAGCAATATTAGAGCCATCACTCTCAATGCGATCAGAAAGCGGTGAATAGTTCCGCATTCTGGCCGGAATAGGATTAAAAATAAAAATATTTTCTATAAGTGTACAAAGGTTTAAGATTACATCCCTAACATCGGCATGGGAGTCTATTTCCCTAAGTCTAGTCAAACTAGAATTAGAACCTTTCCAGTATTTTGGCAAAGGAATTTGTTCTTGCTCCGGCAATTTAACCTGAATACCTTGGTCTGGAGTTCTAGGATAAGATACTTGGAGCAAACTAGTTTGAGTAGGGAGTTGATTACTATCTGGTGAATAGACCTGGCGAATTAGAGATTCATCAGATAACTGAACACGTGGTTTCGTTTGTACTGTAATACTATAAAGGTAATCCGTTTGATCATCCTCTCCCTCAACCACAACTTTCAAGGTAAAGTGAGATTCTGGCTTGAGTGACGCCCACTCTACTCCACCTCGAATCCCAGGAAAAGCAGCATCCCCTGCCAAAGCCGATTGAATCTCCTTTCCAAACACTATTCGTTTTAAAAGTTCCAAAGCATCAATTAGATTAGATTTTCCACTAGCATTCGTTCCGATTAACACAGTCAGGGGATCAATCGGGAGTTCTGCATAACGGAAGCTTTTCCAATTTTTCAAAATAAGTTTCTTAAGCATTTCCTACCTCAAACCGTTCCCAGGCAGTGCCTTGATAACCAAAGGTGAACAGGTCTGGATGCAAAATTTCCGCTATCATTTCTACTGAATCGACTAGTCTTGGTCCTGGACGATTGAAATACCCATTACCATCAGTAACAAAAACCTTCCCCTGGCGTACCGCTTGCAAAGTTGACCACTGCGAATGGTGAGCCATCTGTTGGGTTTCTTGTCTTGTGCGTTCCAAATCAAAGCCGCAAGGCATTACAATAATAACCTCTGGATCAGCTTTGACTAAAGCATCCCATTCCAGATAAGGGGAATGTTTACCTAAAGCCCCAAACAGAGGATTACCACCTGCAATTGTGACTAATTCAGGAATCCAGTTACCAGCAGCCATCAGAGGATCAGTCCACTCGATGCAAGCAACAGTAGGGCGGTCATTTTCCGACATTTCCTGTGTCTTTTGCCTACAGGTTTCCACGCGAGACTGTAATTGGTTCAGTAGAGATTGTGACTCTACTCCCAGGATGACAGCAACTCGCTCAATATCTGCCCAAACTTCAGTTAGCAAGTTTGGCTGCAAGGAAATTATCTGAGGCTGGCTATTAGTAAGCTTGGCAACTGCTTTCTCGACCACATCGAAGTTCACAGCACAGACATCACATTGATCTTGAGTAACAATGTGGGTTGGTTGCAATTGTTCTAAAACATCAGTTTTTACTTGGTAAACACTCAAGGCACGTTTTACCAGATTGTTTATATCATCATCAATCTCAGCACTAGGTTTGTCGCTGTTGATTTGAGCCTCGGTGCAGACAGGTCGATTTTTGATGGTTGCGGGATAGTCGCATTCGTGGGATCGCCCCACAATGGCATCAGCTAATCCTAAAGCGGCCACAATTTCTGTGGCACTGGGGAGCAGAGTAACAATTCTCAGGTTTTGTGAAAGCATAGTTTAGAGGTTGATAAGTTCAGGATATAAATAGTCAATAATAGGGAAAAGGGAACAGGGAACAGGGAGTAGGGAACAGGGAACAGGGAGTAGGGAACAGGGAACAGGGATTAGGGAACAGGGAACAATATTATCACAATTCATTTAGCTTTTGTAGGGTGGGCAAAGGTCGATGATTCCTAATATAATTGCCAAATTTTCAATATTTGCCCACCCTACCCCACTGATAGCTGTTCGCGTAGCGTGCGCGTATCGCATTGGCTCTTGTCAGGTGGGCAAAGGTCGATGATTCCTCATTAAATTGCCAAACTTTCAATATTTGCCCACCCTACCATGCTGACCGCTGACTGCTGACCGCTGACTGCTTATAAATTAACCAACACCATAGTCCGTATATTGCCGAAATTCTGGTGCTTGAAACCCCAGCACAATATCGTCCTTCGCTACCCCTCTCTCCACAAGTTTTTGGGCTATTCTCATTTCCGTCATATTTTGTTCAATCCAAATCTTTCCCTTCTTAATATCCAAGTGTAAAACACAACCATAGACCCGCCGATAGCCATCCCATCCCACAGTCATTACCATGTAGTGGTCTTGTTTGGTATCAAAAACCGTGTAGCAATCAATCACTCCATTGGCGATGGGAATGGCAGCATAATCCGTCAACAACGACTGAATGATCTGGCGATAATACTCTAGGTTATCCATTGTACAATTACCTCTTGAATCGGGTCATAAATTATTTGTTTAATCTGATATCTTTCTAATAAAAATTGGGTAAATTCGCGCTTGAAAAAAGCTTCATAAGCAATCACAGGCACGGCTAAATATAGAATACGAGTTGGATCATTGATTTCTAAGGCAAGCCGATAATTCAAAAACTGTCCTAATGCAGCATGGTAAGCTGTTAGTGGCGAATCACTCAAGAAGGTTTTAATCTCTACTGCAATTTTTTCTTGGCCTCGCTCTGCTGCTAACAGTTGCTCCGCACCTAAATCAATTTCAAACTTGGTTCCGCCTACTTCCAGTCGCAACGGATCATCAGTAATCTTCCACTGCTCTTTTTCTAGGGCGATTCTAACCGCAGCATGAAATTTATCTTTGGCTGCCATTGTTATTTTTTTGTAGTTTACTTACAATCATAGAACAATTCAGATTCCAGTGCGATCACTAATAGTAGACCCCTTGCCAAAGTAGTATTCTGATACTGTTATTGATGTAGTCGCTCAAGTCGGGAACCCCATCAGTGCCATTCGGCTATATTATCAAGATCAGCGTAGGCATTTGGGATCGCACTAATCCGACCCCATGCAGTTATAGTGCCTGATAGCTGATAGCTGACGCCGGCAGGTTCGGGGGTTGGTTTCAAGCAATGCCCACCCTACTAAATCCGTACTACAACATGCGATCGCTTTTAGCGGAAGCTTCGCTTCATCGCGTAGCGTGACCATTCGCACCTCAAGCAGCGTGGCCAGAGGCCAAGCGTGGCCTTTTGGTCAAGGTCAATCGCGTAGCGGCTCCAAAGGAGCATCGCACTAGAAAAATCTCCTGAGCCGGAGCGTGGAGCTAGGAAAGATGGTGAAGGTAAAACAGTTCTTGAGTTTTCGGTGATGACGCAGGGAGTTAAACTAGGAAAATTTGTGGCATTCAATGGAGATGCCGCCATTCACACTCAGGCTTTTGCTGCCCTAGAGAGTCTTGAAGGGAAGTGTGGGAGGTGTGCTAAGTTGGGACAGTTTGGGAAGTTTGGGAAGTTTGGGAATTCGACTAATTTATAGTTATGAGAAATCCTAAAAAGCAGTTAAATATATTATCATTGACTCACTACATGTTTGGGGGATTTGTCGGATTTTACTCCCTGTTTATACTAATGTTGTATATCCCTTTTGGTCTGTTCATGATTGGTGCAACTGACTCAATTCCTCCAGACTTATCAGGAGAGTTATCAGAGTGGTTTAAGTTATCACGAAATGTCTCATCGGACTTGCCTGGCTATTTGCTGGTCATTTCTGGTGCCATACTTTTCATCCTTGGAGAAATCTTTGCTTTTGCTATCATTATCTCTGGATATATGCTCAGAAAAAGCAAGAATTATTGGTTTTCGTTTATGATAGCTTGCCTACTCTGCTGGTTCAGACCATTTGGCACACTTGTTGGAGTTTTAACGATTGTTGTTCTATCTCGGGAATCGGTAAAAAAATTATATCCTTTTAACTATTAAAAGGGAATAGGGAATCGGGAATCGGGAATCGGGAATCGGGAGTCGGGAATCGGGAATTGGGAATCGGGAACAGGGAGTCGGGAATCGGGAATCGGGAATCGAAAGCAAGGAACAGGGAAAAAATTTTTTGTATCTCATTGTCTTGATCCAAAGCGCGAATGGGGGTTTCCCACAAGACCGGGCTGCATCGCTACTATAAGAACCACTGTAGTTAGTATTACTATACTTGTGATTAGTGTAAGAGTGAACGGCTGAGTGCGATGGCCTTTGGCCACGCTACGCGATCGCATCCAATTCAATCAACACTATAGGGTACCTAAATAAATTGTGAGAATTTTTGTTCCCGACTCCCGACTCCCGACTCCCGACTCCCGACTCCCGTTTCCCGATTCCCGACTCCCGACTCCCGATTCCCGATTCCCGACTCCCGACTCCCGATTCCCGATTCCCGACTCCCGATTCCCGATTCCCTGTTCCCTACTCCCTACTCCCGACTCCCGACTCCCGATTCCCTACCATGAGGTTTAAGGAGGCTAGTCAGATCAGGGCCACTGGGAATAATTCCACCTGGATTGAGGGGGAACAGATTGCCGTAGTAATCCCGCTTGACATCCTCCAAGCTACAAGTATCAGCAACTCCAGGAAGCTGATACAAGTCACGCAGGTAGGGGCCTAAGTTATCGTAGTCCTGAATTCTGAAACGGTTGCACTTGAACAATCCATAATAGACCACATCAAAACGGAACAGAGTGGTAAATAGACGCACATCTGCCAGAGTTACCCTATCCCCACACAGGTATCTACTGGTCTCCAGGGCTCGATCAATCTTATCCAAGGTTGTGAATAGCTGATCGCAAGCTTTCTCATAAGCTTCTTGGGTCTGGGCAAAACCGCAGCGATAGACTCCATTATTCACCGTGTGGTAGATGGTCTCATTCCACCCATCAATGGTTTCCTTCAGTTCCTCTGGATAAAGGTCTAGGGTAGGATTAGTCGCGAACTCATTGAACTGTGAGTTCAGCATTACGATAATTTCTGCACTCTCATTGTTGACAATGGTTTTGCTCTGTTTATCCCACAGCACTGGAACTGTGCAACGACCGTTGTAGCCTGTTTTTCCCAGCTCGTAAAGTTCAGGAAGGGTATCGCAACCTTCCTGCTGCTCATTAAATACCCAAATCCCCTGATTTGAGGAAGGAGACGCAATGAATACCGGTATTGCGTCTTGGAGTCCCTTGAGTGCCCTGACGACGAGAGTGCGGTGCGCCCAAGGACAACCGAGTCCTACAAAAAGACAGTAGCGTCCTGCTTCAGGTTGGTAAGGATTCTCTGCTTCTGTCCCAATAAAATTCCTAAACTCGCTCTTCGGGCGAATGTACTCTCCAGAATTATTCCGTGGAGCCAGCTTCGACATCATCATTTGCCAGAGAGTTGTCCAGACAAATTTTCCCAACCTGATGATCAGTGTTGGCGGGAGTGACTTGCCTTTTTTCTTAGTTTCAGCAGCTCCGGTCATGATGGTCATTTGGTAAGACATCTCTAAGATACCAACAAATCCTGACCAGTGGCCTGATTCCCCTAATAGCGCTGAAAAAGAACCCTGACTTCAACACGGTAAGCCAGGGCTCTTTCTCAGTCAAATCTTCTGGTTTTCCCAACCAAACTAACTTCTGTTAGGATTGGTCTCCCTTAGAATTATCCTCTGGATCATCGATCTTTGGTACCCAATTAGGAGTGTCTGACCCTTCCCAACCAGCAGGACGTTTAGAGTTGTACCAAGCAATCGAGCCAATCACAACTGCTGCCACAAAACCCACAACATACACTAGGGTAAACCACAAGGGAAAACTGCCTGCTTCCATCAATACATACATAGCCAGTTTAGATTTTCTCGTATTTCGGTTATCGTACCATCCAGCATGATGGCTTCGATACCTACTTTCTAGCTGCTGGGGGAGCTAACGGACCTCCTGCTGGCTTGCGTTGAGGCTTAGGACGAGCCACCGGCTTGGGAGCAACTCTGGGTGCTGGTGCTGGTCTGCGCCTTGCTCGTGCTGGTGCATACCTGCGCTTGGCTGGTGCTGACCGTCTCGGGGCAGTGTTTCTAGGCGTATAGCGTCTGGTGGTACTTTTACGGGGATAAGACCGTTTAGTTGTAGCTTTGCGACGGTAATACCGTTTGGGTTGAGAGTTCTTCCTAGACACCCTGACCCGACTACTACGCCGCCGTGTAGAACTGGCTCTTCTGGTTGAACTAGCTCTTCTTGAACTAGTTCTTCTCCTTGACCGAGTTGTGGAAGCGGTAACGGTAGTGGGAACAAATTTTTTGTTAATAACTCGTTTGGGTTTAATCGGCTGAGCTTCAATGGTAGCTTCCCGACCTGATAACTTCCTGGGGCGCTCAGTAAAGGACTCACGGTCTAAGTCTTCGATTACCTCCAACATGAACTGACGCCAGGTGGCAGCAGCAGTTGCACTAGAACCCTTGGTAGGCTTATTATCATCATTACCTAACCAAACCCCAGCTACTAATTGGGGAATATAGCCCACAAACCAGAGGTCACGGGCATCATCCGTAGTACCGGTTTTTCCAACTGCTGGTCGTCCAATTTGAGCCGCTGTTCCGGTACCCCCGGTAACCACACCCCTGAGCATCCAGGTCACAATGGCTGCTGTTTCTGCATCAATAGCTCGCTCACCCTCGAGTTTGTGGTCATAAATCACGTTACCGTGCTGGTCAATAATGCGGCGAATCCCATGAGCATCGTGGTGAATGCCTTGGGCGGCTAAGGTGCCATAGGAACTGGTAAGTTCTAACAGGTTTACCTCAGATGCTCCTAAGGCTAGGGAGTAGGTGGAATGGAGTTTGGATTTAATCCCCATTTTTTGAGCTAGTTTAATGATCGGCTCCCAGCCCACATCCACTAGGGTTTTTACGGCTACTACATTCACCGAAGAAATCAGGGCATCCCGCACTGAGATCGAACCCCGGAATCTCTCACTGTAGTTTTTAGGTTCGTAACCATCTACTATATATCCGGCATCCATGTAGCCTTTATAGGGAGACATCCCTGTTGCTAATGCTGCGGTATACACGAATGTTTTGAATGTAGAACCAGGCTGACGCTGAGCTTGGGTGACCCGATTGAGGTAATTATTGCTATCTAGGTCATTAAAATCCTTACCCCCGACCATGGCTTTGATCTGACCATTGCGGGGATCGACGGCAACTAGTGCAGCTTGTCCAAACCGTTGGTACCGACCATAGGTTTTCATGGTCTTTTGGACAGCAGTTTCAGCAGCATCTTGCCACTCTAAATTAATTGTAGTTTCAATAGTCAGCCCTTTCTGAGCCAGTACTTCTTTGGAAACGTATTTGGGCAATTCTTGTTGGATGTATTCAGTGAAATAGAATGCTTTACGCTCCAGTCGCTTCGGTTGGCTTGGCTTAATACTCAGGGGCTCGGCCATGGCTTTGTCGGCTTCAGCCTGGGAGATGTAGCCATTTTCCAACATCCGCTGCAATACTACATCACGACGCTCTTTGGCTGCTTTTTGCCTAGAGCTATTGATTTTGCCCTCAAACAATGGCGAGTAAACACTAGGAGCTGGAGGTAATCCCGCCAGTGTTGCTATTTCTCCCAAGGTCAGGTCTTTTACGGGTTTACTAAAATAGACCCAAGCCGCATCAGCAATGCCGTAAGCACCGGAACCCAAATAGACTAAGTTTAAATAGCGCTCCAGGATTTGATCTTTGGTCAAATCCTGCTCAATTTTCTGCGCCATGCGCATTTCTTTGAGTTTCCGTACGATGCTGCGTTCGTGATCAAAGTAGACAATTCTAGCGAGTTGCTGGGTAATCGTGCTACCTCCTTCTACTACTCCCCCAGCTTTCAGGTTAGCCACAGTAGCACGGAGAATACCCTGGGAATCTACCCCTTTATGCTCTTTAAAGCGTTGGTCTTCAATAGCAATGAAGGCTTCAATCAGGGTTTCGGGTATTTCCCAAATCTTGAGGGTCTCATGGGTAGCTGGCCCAATTTGCTGGATAATAGTGCTATCGGCAGCTTTGATGGTGATGGTGTCATCTCGAACATAGGTCAAGACATCCTTAGTAGAATCTGGCAGAGAGCTTTCTAGCTTTTGCCAACCCCAACCCAATGCGATCGCACTGCCACCCACCCCTAGTCCGATCCAAAACCAGGAGCGACGATAGATTGCTTTTGGTCCGATTAGCGGTTTGATAACTGTAGTAGATACACGCTTGATTCCGTTGAGAGTTTGGGCAACTACCCTCGACCGCTTCCGCCGTCTTGGCTTTGATGAGGGGGGCTTGCCATTATTAGACACAGCACTCCTATTCAAATCCGATTTCTCCGTCAGTTTCTTTGAGGGATTCGGAGGGTGGTGGCTATGTCGATCTTGGGGCTTCGGGGAAAATATTGACACATCAACTCCTTAGCAATACAAAAGCAGCCATAACTTGTTGTCTTATAACTTGTTGTCTATTTTAGGGCTATAAATCTTAAATTTAGTGAATCTGTCACTTTTTTCTTTCTGCTTGCCTAAAATCCGGATTTCTACGTACTAGGTAAGCATTCAGCTATCAGCATTCAGCTATCAGCTTTTGAATAAAACAGGTAAGCATTCGGATAATGCTGAGTTACCTCTGCTGGGATGGGATTCATAGTCTTTGGCTAATAGTTAAGTTAAGATCTTCTGCCAGTAACAGGTGATCTTCAAGTTCACTGGCTGAACCCATAGCAATTTGAAGGAAACGGGCTAGTTCGGCAACTCCGTTGCCTTAAGCATTAAGCTAACTGCTGACAGCTGACGGCACCTCAAGTAGCACCATCTGTAGCGCATATGCTTACTCATGAACCAAAGCATAATGGAAATAATAAAATAAACGTTATTTTTTGCTATTGTTCAACATGATTCGTCAACTTTAAACCCTGTGGTATTTTCCTCCGAGCGTCTTCTGTTTACACCAGCCACTCCTGACTCCAATGCCATTCCTACTATCTTTGCCTTTCCTAATCAATACAACGTCGGTATTACTAGTCTTGGCTATCAGATAGTGTGGGCATCTTTAGCCTTGCGCCCTGACCTAATGGTCAGCCGCTTATTCACCGATTACCATGAGCCATTACCGAGACAGCCAGAATTACTAGGTTATTCTATATCATGGGAATTGGATTATGTCAATATCTTAGCGGGATTGGAATTTTTGGAGATACCCCTATACTCAGCACAACGAGACTCTAGCCATCCCCTAGTGTTTGGTGGCGGTCCCGTGTTAACGGCTAATCCAGAACCCTTTGCTGACTTCTTTGATGTGATTTTGCTCGGAGATGGGGAAATCCTGCTAGATAATTTTATCGATGCTTATCAAGAGGTTCGCACTGCTGAACGTAATACTCAATTGCAGCATCTGGCTCAAGTCCCTGGAGTTTATATACCCAGTCTATATCAGGTAACCTACCATGACCTAACGAGTGCGATCGCATCCATTCAACCAGTGTCTGATCAGATTCCTGCCACGGTATCTAAACAGACCTATCGGGGCAATACCCTGTCTGCTTCCACAGTGGTCACCGAAAAAGCCGCTTGGGAAAACATCTACATGGTAGAAGTGGTGCGCAGTTGTCCAGAGATGTGTCGTTTCTGTCTGGCCAGTTACCTGACGTTACCATTTCGTACTCCTAGCGCTATCGATTCGTTGATTCCAGCTATAGAAAGGGGATTAAAGGTAACAGACCGGATTGGCTTACTGGGAGCATCCGTCACCCAGCATCCCGAGTTTGATGTTTTGTTAGATTACCTAAATCAGCCACAATACAACCATGTGCGCTTGAGTCTTGCTTCAGTGCGAACCAATACAGTTACCGAAAAGCTAGCCCAAACCCTAACTAAACGGAACACCCGTTCCATTACGATTGCAGTGGAAAGTGGCTCACAACGGTTGCGCGAGATTATTAATAAGAAACTCACCAATGACCAAATTATCCAGGCAGCAGTCAATGCTAAAGCAGGGGGATTAAAACGTCTGAAACTCTACGGGATGGTAGGAGTTCCCGGAGAGGAAATAGCAGATGTTGAAGAAACTGTAGCGATGATGGAACAGATTAAGAAAGCAGCCCCCGGTCTAGGCTTAACCCTCGGTTGCTCCACCTTTGTTCCCAAAGCTCATACACCCTTTCAGTGGTTTGGTGTCAATCCCCAAGCCCAGAAGCGCCTCAAGTTGTTGCAGAAAAAATTGCGATCGCAAGCCATAGACTTTCGACCAGAAAGCTACAACTGGTCAGTAATTCAAGCACTGATTTCCCGAGGGGATCGTCGCTTATCCCAACTCTTAGAACTAACCAGGCATTATGGGGATTCCCTAGGCAGTTTCCGCCGTGCCTTTAAACAATTGCGAGGACAGTTACCTGAACTAGACTTCTACGTCTATACCGACTGGTCAACAGAGCAAGTCTTGCCTTGGAGTCATCTGCTTGGGCCACTTCCTATGGCCACCTTGCTTAAGCACTTAGGTGCTGCGACAGCCCTGGGGGTAGGGAATGGGGAATAGGGCGTGTGGGAAGTGTGTGGTGTCAGTTATTTTATTTGATAGGATATCTATTTGATCCGAAGTTCGCTATTCCCTACTCCCTACTCCCTACTCCCTACTCCCTACTCCCTACTCCCTGTTCCCTTTACTATTTATTACTGTTACTAATTACAACCTATGCTTGAGATATTCAATGAAATACAGAATACATGGCAGGATCTAGTCCTACCTGTAGATAAAAGTAAAGATTGTTGGACAGTTAGCCAACAATTCCGTGATCATGTAAAACAATTTTTCCCGAAAAAAAAATCTACTTTATTAGAGGTGGGATGTTACAAGGGCTTGACCGCAAAGCACCTAGCTGATCACTTCACTCAATATCTGGGTTTAGATGTTAACGATAGGTACCTGAGAGTAGCAAGACTAAACAATCTTTTTAATTTTAATGTAAAATTCAAAAGATTTGATGTGTATAATTCTGATTGGAATGAGTTAACCTTTCCTGCTGATGTGGTTTTAATAGATGCACGTCACAAATACGAGTATATCAAACAAGATATTGATAACTGTTTAAAGCGATTTAAGAATGCATTGATCATTTTTGATGATTACGGAGCATGGGAAAGCGTCTTTAGGGCAGTTAATGAAGCGATCGATGAAGGTAAGTTAGAGGTAGTTAAAGAAATTGGAGTTGAGAAAGGCCAGCAACTGTGGCCAGATCAGAATAATCCATACTCTTACACACATTTTGGATCAGAAGGATTGATTTGCCGTAGTAGTAGAGCGGTTTTCAATTAGGTTAGGTTTTGAGGGAGTAGGGAGTAGGGAGTAGGGAGTAGGGAGCAGGGAACGACGACTGTTCCGAAGATTCCTGCTCCCTAAAACCTAGGATTAAATTACCTCACTCGTCCTGAGAACTGCTATATTATTCTTCAGCCAATCTTCTCCTGAATTTTTAATTTTGCAATCAAGGTTTGGCGTAAGTTGAATGCATGGAAGATGCTTAAAATATCACATTGCCACTCAGGCAAGAGCAACGTCATCCCAATCTCTTCTAAACTATTGAGCAGACAAAGGGCGATTGCGAACCACAGGGTTTTAGCATAGTCAAAACCAAATAATCCCACCGTGGCCACCAGTAGCGTTAACCCCCATATTTTCGCAGTGTAGGTATGGAAGCTAGGGAATTTTCTGAACTTGATTAGACTGATTGTGAACAAAGTAACTTGGGCAGCGATCGCTAACAATAAAGGGATTTGGAAATCTTTGATAACCTTGGGGTATACCAAGCAGGTGCTAATGGCAACGCACAAGTATAGACAGATATCTGCCCAACTATCTGCTTGACGAAGTTGGACTGTACTAACCTTTAATCGACGAGCAATGATGCCATCAAAAATGTCTGACAGTACGGCAATGATATAACCAATAATAAACCAATAGCTGATGTTACGATCCAGGGCATCTAAAAGGAGTAAGGGAGCAATTGCAAAGCGAATCCTAACTAGAAGGCTAGGAATATGTACTAGTTTGATCATCATCCTAAATTTGCTACCTCTAATTTTTACATTAAGGCTCTAGGGAACCTAGTATCTATAACACGCCCTTATTGCCCACTAATTATGATTGGGCGCTGGCTTGATACTCCCTTATAAAGTATTAGCAGCACAGTTTACTCACAATAGGATCATAGACCAATTTCTCAATTGTCTTTACTAGCAAAGTGTTAACTATGGAAAAATAAGGTTTTATTGCCGTCAGCTTTAGAACTGCTGATCAACTGGCACTGTCTCCAATTACTCCAACTGTTATTTCGGTTTTACTACTAAATCAGAACCGTTGATGATTGAAGAAAAGAAATGAAAAAAGCAATGTTCTGATTAGCTACAGCTGCTGCAATTGCCGCTATTTCAGAGCATCGCGTTACTTTTGAGAGGGTAATCATGGGTACGCTTTACTGTGGAAAGGGTAATCATGGGATCACATTCCAGTTGACAGGGGAATTATGCGTTCGCGTAGCGGCTCTTTGCTGAGCATCGCGTAGCGGCTCTTTGCTGAGCATCGCATTCCAGTTGACAGGGGAATTATGCGTTCGCGTAGCGGCTCTTTGCTGAGCATCGTGTAGCAGATCCATTGGAGTTACCCCAGCCAAGCTGCGTGACCAAAGCAAAACGGATTCAACCGTGTCTAGCAAAGTGCGAGAGCTACTCGATTTTTGGCATTGCTGAGGGGCGGAATGAATATGAGTGGGGTGGGCATCCTGCCCGCGCGAAAATGAAACGGGCAAGATGCCCGTTCCACGGCAAGATGCCCGTTCCACGGCAAGATGCCCGTTCCACGGCAAGATGCCCGTTCCACAAAACTATTAAAATCATTCCATTATTAAGCAACGCCCAAAAAAAAGGTACCCTCAAGGGTACTGTGAAGCCAGAGTTAGATCTGACATTCTAGAAATGTGTTGATTGAAATGAATTGCACCAAGAGGTAAACCCCATGGCTTACAAATACCATAAACCCTGTGTGTTCCAAGTTCCGATCAAATTAGAAGTACCCATTGTTCTCGACATCGCTGTCGCTGCTAAGCGCAAGTGTTTTGACAAATATGAGGAAATGGAGCTCGAAGAGGCCGAAGGTAGCGAAACTACTGAGTCACCCGAACCCGTTGGCACTTAGTACCTTTAGGAATATTTGACAGGAATCTCTGACGGCTGGCTTTGAAGTAGCTCATAGTAATTAATCCCTGAAACCCCCCTAGGCTGATCAAGCCAGGGGTTTTTTTTACCAGTCTCCTGCTGATATAGCGCTACGCGCAAGGGCATTGGCAAGAGGCATGCATGCTAGAGTTAATCAAGTAGCGATGCAGCATGGTTTTAGCGGTTTCCACTGCAGTTGCTCATCTCCCCATCTCCCCATTCCCCTCCTGGGAGGGGAATGGGGTGGGTCCCCATCTCCCCATCTCCCCATCTCCCCATCTCCCCACACTCCCTACTCCCTATTCCCTACTCCCTATTCCCTACTCCCTACTCCCTATTCCCTATTCCCCGCCCACAAGACCAGCATAGACCAGTTTCTCAACTGTCTGTACTAGCAACAGTGTTAACTATGGAAAAATCAGGTTTTATTGGTGTCAGCTTTAGGACTACTAATAAACTGACACTGTTTCCAATCACTCCAACTGTTATTTCTATTTTACTAGTAAATAAGAAACGTCGATGATTGGAGAAAACAAATGAAAAAAGCAATCTTATTCCTAGCTACAGCTGCTGCAATTACCGTCCCGACAACTGAGGCTTTTGCTCAGCATACTTTTCCTAGTGAGCGTTCCCACTGTCTAGCCACCCTAACTGCTAACAACCCCAATTCTCGGATCACCTTACGTTCTGGAGCAGGAACTAATTATAGAAGCTTGGGTTATGGTTTAGTGGGTGATAATGTCTACGTCCTGACAGCAACTCCTCCAGAGCCAGATTACAAAATAGACAGCTTTGGCTATGGTTGGCACAGAGTAGGTTTTCCAGTAAGTGGAGCCAAAGGATGGATTCGCGACGATTTACTCAAGGTCGAATGTGCTCCCATTAATGATTAAGTAGGTCTATAGGGAAAAAAGGTACCCTCAAGGGTACTGTGAAGCCAGAGTTAGATTTGACATTATATAAATGTATTGAAATTAATTAAAGCAAGAGGTAAACCCCATGGCTTACAAATACGATAAACCCTGTGTGTTCCAAGTTCCGATCAAATTAGAAGTACCCATTGTGCTCGACCTAGCTGTAGGTGCTAAGCGTAAGTGCTTTACTAAATATGAGGAAATGGAAATCGAAGAGAACGGAGCGGTTACTGAGCCAGCTGAACCCGTTAGCACTTAATCTCTTTAGCAATCTTTAACAGGAAGATCTGGGCATAAATTAATTCCTATATCTCCTCTCTATCCAGGGTAAGCGCATCTTGTTGGGTAACCGGGGGTAGTTCTCAATAAACCCGGCCTTGTCTTGATGCAGTCGCTCATGGGGGAAACCCCCTTTGGCGGCGCTGCATCGCTATTGTGCTTATTGACAATAAATTGCCTATATATAGTGTTCATTGAATTCAATAAAAACTATATATAGGAATAAAAAAATTAGATGTGTTTACCCTGTTCTAGCTGTAGGGATTATAAAAATAAAAGTACAAGAGCTGTTGTTCGTATGTTCTACTTGGAATATTCAGTTTTTGCTCACTTAGAGACAGTTCAAGTAGCTTGCCACTTGAATGTCAACCAAGCTAGAAAAATGCGTTACTTAATTACACTCAATCTACCGCCTCCTAACAATTCTTTGGAGTTCGTGAAGCAACTAGATGGAATCAAAGACTTAGAGATTGATGAAGATTATGGTCTAATTCTCATAAGTCCGAAGCGGGATTTGTATGTCATCCGTGTATCGGGTGACATGGATTCTCAAAAACTGATAGCAATACAACCGTTAGTCAAGGGAGTTCACGGTGATATAAAAATAGCTCCCACAGAATCTCAAGAAGAAGAGGATAAATAACATGCGTGTGTTAATTCAGATGCGATTTATGCCGGAACTCCGTGCTGCAATGACTGCCGAGAGTTTCACTATGACAACAGAGGCTGTTTCTATTGATGGCTTTTCACTGGATCAAAGTTATACACCTGTTTTGGTGCCTAATCGACAAAGACGAGAAGAGGTTGGAGTCACAGAAGTGGGACGACTATTTTCCTTTGATGCTCGCCCTGAAGTTTCCACTTATCTGTTAAGAGGTGAGGTGGCAGATGAGGCACTAGAGCCTTTAATAGCGGCAGTTGAACAAGACCCTAATGCGATTGGTGTGTTTTCAGATCCACGAATTAGTGCGATCGCTATTTGTCCAACTGCTTCAGTGGGAACCCATCGAAATGTGGAGAATTTACTGCAATTTCCACAACTTCAAGCAAAAGGAATGGATGGGTCTAACGTAATGGTGGCGATCGTTGATAGCGGAGTCAATCTATCCCATCTAAACAGTAAGGGTAAAACACCTCAATTCGATGGGAGCAAAAGCTGGACTCCAGTATCTGGACTTACCCCAGGTAATATGCCTGTCGGTCATGGAACAATGTGTGCCTTTGATGTCTGCATTGCTGCGCCAAACAGCACTCTTCTCGACTATGCCCTTCTCCGATCGCAGACACCAGGTGGCTCGCTAATGGATGGGTTTTTGAGTGATGCTGTCAAAGCTTTCAGTAACTTGCTGCAAATACTCTCAACAGCCCCAGAACCTAAACCAGCTTTGGTAGTTAATAATAGTTGGGCAATGTTTCATCCCTCTTGGGACTTTCCGGTGGGCCATCCTGGCAATTACAGTGATAATCCCAATCATCCCTTTAACATCATTGTTGAAAGTTTAGAGGATGCTGGTGCTGATATTCTTTTTGCTGCTGGTAATTGTGGTGCAGAATGTCCTGATGGAAGATGCCAAGGCGTTACTAACAGACCCATTTATGGTGCGAATTCTCATCCAAGTGTCCTTAGCATTGCTGGGGTGACAGTTAATAAAGAGCGAGTTGGCTATTCTAGTCAGGGACCAGGACATCTCGACTCTCAAAAACCCGATCTTTGTGCCTATACTCATTTTGTTGGCTCAGGAGTTTATCCAGCAGATATTGGCACTTCAGCAGCTTGTCCTGTTGCGGCTGGTGTTGTAGCATCGATTCGGACGAAGTATCCGCCTTCGGTTCTCTCTCCCGCTGAACTTCGTCAACTGTTGCGCCGAACTGCCGAAGATTTGGGTGTGGCAGGTTTTGACTACGATCATGGGTTTGGGCTGATCGATGTTCCAGCCATCCTCAATGCCCTAGAGCGGATAGAAATACCGGAATTACAAATAGGAGAGGCGGTTTCAGGGCATTTAAAGCAGACTGGCGATTCTAGCTTATATCGGGTGAGGGTCGGCACCTCATTGAGCCTTGAGCTAGATGGACCCGATGGTGTAGATTTCGATCTCTATGTCAGAAAGGCATTGCAGCCAACTATCAGTGAGTTCGACTATCGTGGGTATACCAGTTTACCTGACGAGAAAATTAGTATCCGACCTTCAGAACCAGGTGAATATTTTGTTATGGTTCGTTCTTTTCGTGGAGCAGGAGATTTTTCTCTGAAAGCTAGTGTGGAATCCATCTTGAACGTGTAGGTGTTTGAGTAACAACTGTACCTGAAGGGGCGACGAAACAGGCTGAAATACTTGGTATCTAACGCTATAGCATTTTTCAATTGGGTGAGGTACAAAGTTCTAGGTTTTAGGGAGTAGGTAGATTCTTATCATCCCTTGTGTCAAGCCTGATTGAGATGCTCTTACCTTGCCTCTATATCCTCCATTCTGACCTCAGGATGGAGGAGTTTTTATTTATTCGTTAAGCGATAATAATCCCCACCAATACCGAGGCTAAGTTATGCCATCTTATTATCAGCTGCTAAAAAGGTACCCTCAAGGGTACTGTCAAGCCAGGGTTAGATTTGACATTATATAAATGTGTTGATTGAAATTAATTACAGCAAGAGGTAAAACCCATGGCTTACAAATACCATAAACCCTGTGTGTTCCAAGTTCCCATCAAATTAGAAGTACCCATTGTGCTCGATCTAGCTGTAGGTGCTAAGCGTAAGTGCTTTACTAAATATGAGGAAATGGAAATCGAAGAGAACGGAGCGGCTACTGAGCCAGCTGAACCCGTTAGCACTTAGTCTGTTTAGGAATCTTTAACAGCTGGCTTTGAAATTTTGGGCATAAATTAATTCCTATCTCTCCTCTGTTTCCTCCCTCCTGAGCTCAGGATGGAGGAGTTTTATTGTAGAGCTTAACCTATAATCACCCCTAAGTTATGGGAGACTATCATCAGTTGAAAAAAGGTACCCTCAAGGGTACTGCCAAGCCAGGGTTAGATTTGACATTATATAAATGTGTTGATTGAAATTAATTACAGCAAGAGGTAAAACCCATGGCTTACAAATACCATAAACCCTGTGTGTTCCAAGTTCCGATCAAATTAGAAGTGCCCATTGTGCTCGATCTCGCTGTAGGTGCTAAGCGTAAGTGCTTTAGTAAATATGAGGAAATGGAAATCGAAGAGAACGGAGCGGCTACTGAGCCAGCTGAACCCGTTAGCACTTAATCTCTTTAGCAATCTTTAACAGGAAGATCTGGGCATAAATTAAGTCCTATCTCTCCTCTATATCCTCCATTCTGAACTCAGGATGGAGGAGTTTTTATGGTTAACCGATAATCACAGCTAAGTTAGGCTATCTTATTATCAGTCAAAAAAAGGTACCCTCAAGGGTACTGCCAAGCCAGAGGATTATTTGACATTATATAAATGTGTTGATTGAAATTAATTACAGCAAGAGGTAAAACCCATGGCTTACAAATACCATAAACCCTGTGTGTTCCAAGTTCCCATCAAATTAGAAGTACCCATTGTGCTCGATCTCGCTGTAGGTGCTAAGCGTAAGTGCTTTACTAAATATGAGGAAATGGAAATCGAAGAGAACGGAGCAGCTACTGAGCCAGCCGAACCCGTTAGCACTTAATCCCCTTAGGAATCTTTGACAGGAATTTTTAACGGCTGGCTTTGAATTAGTTCATAGAAATTAGTTCCTCGAATCCCCCTAGGCTTATCAAGTCAGGGGGTTTTTCTTAACCAGTCTCCTGCTGATAACCATAACATTTATATCAAGTCTGGTTGAATAGCCATAATTAAGGAGAGGGTGGGGAGGGTGGGAGGTCTGGGGAGATGGGGAGATGGGGAGATAGGGAGATTTTTATTAAGGGTAATTATCCTGACATGATATTACAAATAGAGCAGGACTCTACATAGGTAAAAGTGACCAGCTATCAAAAAGTTCATACTCATGAGGTACATAATTGTTTCCACTATCACCCCCTTTACCGCGCCCGAAATTACCACTCCAAAAACTTTTAAACCTAATCCCTGCTCCCTACTACCTGCTCCCTACTCCCTGCTCCCTACTCCCCCAAATTTTGTATCTCACTAAACTGAAACATGCTATAATAAACGTTAACTAAAAGGTACCCTTAAGGGTACCGCAACCTGTTAGTAAATTATGAGACCATTGGGAGAGATTAACACTACCTGCAAAACTACCTGATGGAGGGCAAATCATGCCTGACGAAAATATCCACGAATCCGCTTACAACTGTGAGTTTGAGATTCCGATCAATTTTTTAGTTCCCTTCTCATTCAAGCCCACATTTGCTCCACAAAAGTGTACCTTCCAACTTTGCAATCACCCTGGTGCTAGTGCCAGTCCACCACCCTATGGCTTGCGTCTTGATGGACTGCTCACTGGTAATCCCAGAGATATCTATACCTTTGATTTTGAGTACGAGGGGGCAGAAGTATTCCTCGACTACACCAGCACAGGTGAGATCCACATCTACGGAAAAGCCTTCGGTGGACAAAAAGAAGGGAAGAATTACAAAAAAGGGACAACTGACTACTGGGATATCGACTTTAGCTACAAGATTGTGGGACATAAAGACAACGATGCCTATGTCACGGAGAAAGCCTATGGCAAGTACAACATTGGCATGGGTAAGGGGACAATCAAGTCTAAGAAGTTCAAGTCCTTTGATTTAGTAGACTACTTCGGTAAACATCAATACTCCTTCCGGTTTGGTGATGATACGGAGCACCGGGGCTATAAAGGTATCTCTGGCTGGGGCTGGCTGAATCATAGTGGTGCCAAAGATGGTATCTATGAGCACCTAGATTACTCTGACTGGCTATTCGTTGCTAAAATTCCTAAACTATCCATGGCTAAATGGAAGATGATCTGCTGGAGTGGCTTAGCCAGTGGAGTCTGGTGTGAGGATGAGCCTAAGAAGTCCGATGATGATTAGGGATTAATTATAGCGCCGCGCGCACTGTGTGGAGATGGGGAGATGGGGAGATGGGGAGATGGGGAGTGTGGGAAGTGTGGGAAGTGTGGGGAGATGGGGAGATGAAGAGATGGGGAGATGGGGAGATCAGCAACTGGCTCCCCAAGACGGCGGTACCTTCCGACTCCCGACTCCCTACTCCCGACTCCCGACTCCCTACTCCCGACTCCCGACTCCCGACTCCCGACTCCCTACTCCCGACTCCCTACTCCCGACTCCCTACTCCCTACTCCCTACTCCCTACTCCCTAAAACCAATAATAACTAACCACTAATAAATTTCTTGATCTGTTCCAGTTTGTCTTTGTAGGGAGCATAGCGCAACTGCAAATCCAGCCAGAAGGACTTCTTCAGCACGCTTTTTTGGTGAGAAAAGGTATCAAAACCAGCTTTCCCATGATAAGCACCCATGCCACTATCACCAACCCCACCAAATGGTAGGGAAGGAACATTTAGATGCATAACTGTTTCATTCAAGCAAACACCACCAGCAGAGGTCTGTTGCAAAACCTGCTGTTGCTTTGCTTTGTCTCTGGAGAAAAAATATAGCGCTAATGGTTTTGGTCTTTGGTTAACTATCCCAATCGCTTCATCTAAATTACTGTATTCAATCACAGGTAGAATCGGACCAAAGATTTCCTCTTCCATCACTTTATCCTCTAAGGAAATATTGTCGATGACCGTGGGAGCAATATAGCGGTCTTCTGGATTAGTTTGTCCACCAATTATGATCTCACCATCCTTGAGTAAGGTACTTAAACGGTGATAATGCTTATCACTGATAATCCGAGCATAATCTGGACTTTTGGCGGGATCGTCTCCATAAAATTTATGGATACAGGCTTTGATTTGTTCGAGTAAATCAGATTTAATCTCCCGATTGACCAGCAGATAGTCTGGTGCAACGCAGGTTTGACCGGCATTGAGAAACTTACCCCAAACAATTCGTTTTGCTGTAGTCTCTATCGGCACATCTGTCTCCACAATGCAGGGACTTTTACCCCCCAACTCTAGGGTGACTGGGGTTAGGTGTTTGGCAGCAGCAGTCATGATAATCTTGCCAACTTGGGTGCTGCCGGTGAACAAGATATGGTCGAATTTTTCTGCTAACAGTTCCTGACTGGTTTCTACTCCCCCTTGCACTACAGCAATATAGCCAGGGTCAAAGTTTTTCTGGATAATCTCTGCGATCGCACCAGAGGTGTGAGGGGAGATTTCAGAGGGTTTGATCACGCAACAGTTTCCGGCTGCGATCGCACCCACTAAAGGAGCAATGGCTAGAGCAAATGGATAGTTCCAGGGACTGATAATCAGTACTACTCCCAAGGGTTCGGGATAAATTTGACCCGAGCCTGGAAAATTTGCCATTGAGACCGGGACTCTTTTGGGCTTGACCCAGGATTTAATATGCTTGAGGGTGTGATCAATTTCCTGCACCAGGATAATTTCGGTAGCATAAGATTCAAATTCCGCCTTGTGCAGGTCGGCTTTCAAGCCTTCTAAAATGGCAGCATCATTTTCTAAAATAACTTCCTTGAGGCGCTTGAGTTGGGCGATCCGGAATGCCACATCTTTGGTTTTACCGGTGCTGAAAAAATTGCGCTGCTGAGCCAAAATATCTTTGACTTGACTGGTTTGTAGTTCAAGCATCTTAAAATTTAACCCCTGAACGGAAAAAAAAAATCATTTTCTTCTGGTTCAAGGTTAGCAATTATTTGATAGGATAGTTTATTGCTAAATACTTGCAAGAGTTTAGCGTAGGGTGGGTTAGGCGGGGAGTACTTTAAAAGCTCACCTTTGAAGAGAGCTGTCCGCCGTAACCCACCAATATTAAGCAACTCATCGCTGTCTATACATTGACTGTATAAACAGCCTCTGAGTTCAGCTCCTTGAAAACATTCCTCAAAACAATCATTTGCCTGAAAACTCCCGATGCCACTAAAAATTTCAGCACTATTGAGCGGTAACAAACCATGGCATCGTCTGGGTTTGCCTGGTTGGACAGTCTCGGTAATTGCGATCGCACTCCTAATTTGCGCACCAGTCCTATTTGTGCTGGGCAGTATGTTCTCCGATTCTTCAGAAGTATGGACTCATTTAGTCTCCACTGTCTTAGGCAGTTACATTGTCAACTCCCTGTGGTTAATCCTAGGTGTAAGTAGTGGAGTCTTAATCCTTGGGGTTTCAACAGCATGGCTAGTAACCATGTGTCGCTTCTGGGGAAGCCGGGTGTTTGAATGGGCGCTACTACTGCCTCTGGCAGCACCAGCCTATTTACTTGCCTATACTTACACCAATATGCTGGACTTTTTTGGACCCGTACAGACCTGGCTGCGGCAGCTGTTTGGCTGGACTAGCGTGCAGGATTATTGGTTTCCCAATGTCCGGTCTCTGTGGGGTGCGATCGCAATGTTGTCTCTAGTGCTGTATCCCTACGTTTACCTCATCACCAGGGTAGCTTTCCTAGAGCAATCCGTGCGTACCCTAGAAGCTGCTCGTTCCCTCGGATGCACCCCTTGGCGTGGCTTCTTCACCGTGGCTCTACCCCTAGCCAGACCGGCGATCATGGCAGGTTTGGCCTTAGCACTGATGGAAACCCTCAGCGACTTTGGCACAGTAGAGTATTTCGGTGTCAGTACCTTCACTACAGGGATATATCGTACCTGGTTAGGAATGGGTGAGAGGTCAGCTGCTGCTCAACTAGCCGCCTGTTTGCTACTATTCATAATTGTTTTAATTCTACTAGAACGCTGGTCTCGTAAGCAATCTCGCTATTATGAGACTGGCAGTAGTTACCAACGAATCAAGCCATTTTCACTAACTGGGGGCCGAGGCATACTGGCGCTGTTAGCCTGTTTCCTTCCCATTGCTCTTGGATTTTTAGCACCCGCAGCATTTTTGCTGCACATGACCATTAAAAATGCCGAGGAAACCTTAGATGATAATTTTTGGCAGCTAGCTACAAATAGTTTACTATTAGCCATTACAACAGCTGCGATTGCCATGGTCTTAGCATTAGTCATGGCTTATGGGCAACGTCTAGTGCCCAAACTAGGGATGCGCTTAGCAGTACGCACTGCTGCCATGGGTTATGCTATCCCTGGTTCAGTGATTGCAGTTGGTGTCTTAATGCCCTTAGGTCAGTTGGATAATACCATTGACAGCTGGATGCGGGCAACCTTTGGCCTATCCACCGGTTTACTTTTTAGCGGCACCATCATTGCTTTAGTATACGCCTATCTTGTACGCTTCCTAGCAATTTCATTCAATACCGTTGAATCCAGCCTAGGTAAGATTAAGCCTAGTTTAGATGATGCCTCTCGCAGTCTCGGTTATGGACCTACGCTTACCCTAATTAAAGTTCACGCCCCATTAATGTGGGGAGGATTGTTGACAGCAGCGATGTTGGTGTTTGTGGATGTGATGAAAGAGTTACCAGCAACTCTGATCATGCGACCTTTTAATTTTGATACCCTGGCAGTAAGAGTTTACCAGTATGCCTCCGATGAACGATTAATACAGGCATCAGCACCAGCCTTAGCGATTGTTTTAGTAGGGATTATTCCAGTAATTTTATTGAGTTTAAAGATTGCTAAATCTCAGGGATAATAATGCAGAATGAAGAATTAAGAATGAAGAATGGAGAAGGCAGAATGAAGAATGGAGAATGGAGAAGGCAGAATGAAGAATGGAGAATGGAGAAGGCAGAATGAAGAATGGAGAATGAAGAAGGCAGAATTCTAAATTCTAAATTCTAAATTCTAAATTCTAAATTCTAAATTCTAAATTCTAAATTCTAAATTCTTAATTCTTAATTCTTCATGGTGTTGGATTCAAAAAAAAGGTAATAGGGAACAGAGAAAAGAGGAGTTTTTGCTTTCTGCGCGCTACTCCCCACTCCCTACTCCCTACTCCCTAATACGACAGTACTTCACCTAATTTACAACTGTTATACCCAACCAGCAATATCCATCAGTTGAACTGCTGTAGCACTATTAGGTCCATATTGGGAAACACTGGTTGGATCTTCCTTGAAGGGAAAACCAAAGCCCGCAAGTACCGGATCAATCGGTGTTCCAGGAACCACTGGATATTCGCTATTAGCTTGAGCAAAGAAGGTCTGAGCCGTAGGGCTGGTTAGATATTCTAAGAATTTGATAGCATTTCCTGGATTAGGAGCTGTTTTCACCAAGCCGCCACCACTGATATTAATGTGGGCACCCCGGTTTTGCTGATTTGGGAAAAATACACCAACTTTCTTGAATATCCCCTGCTTGGCAGGGTCATCGGATTTAATATAGCGAGGTAGATAATAAGTATTTGCGATCGCAATATCCGCAATCCCAGCAGCAACCGCTTCAATTTGGGCTCGATCATTACCCTGAGGCTTGCGAGCAAAGTTACCCACAAAGCTCTCGACCCATGATTTTACTGCTGGTACACCCAGGCTGGCAATCAGTGACGCAACCAGAGATTGATTATAGACGTTGCTTGATGAGCGGATAGCAATGCGACCTTGCCATTTGGGATCAGCCAGATTTTCGTAAGTTGACAGATCCGCAGGGTTGACTCTGTTTTTATTATACATAATCACCCGCGCTCGCTTAGTGAACCCAAACCAGTGATTTTGAGGGTGTCGCAGGTTAGCGGGAATCTTGGCGTTGAGTTCCGATGAATTAACCGGGGCAAAAATACCAGCCTGGTCAGCTTTCCACAGACGACCAGCGTCAACAGTGATTAAGACATCAGCTGGGCTATTCGCCCCCTCACTTTTAATCCGTTCTATTAATGGATTTGCTTTCCCCTCAATCAGATTCACTTCAATACCAGTGATGCGGGTGAAGTTGTCGTACAAGTCATCATCGGTCTTGTAGTGACGAGAGGAGTAGACATTGACTACCTCATTCTGGGCGGCTGCTCTACGAGGTTTACCCAGTTCACCCAAGGTGTAAGCCGCCATGGCTGTACCACCTGCTAGTAAGATATTTCTTCTATTGATGTTCATCAGCAACTACTACTTTCTCTCCTTAGGATTGTCGCTAAACTTATGCAGTAGGTATGGTAATCCAGCACCTGAGTTACCATACCTACTGCTATCGAAATAAATTATCGATTAGTTTGGGAATTTTGTAAACTACCTTAGACGGTCGAATGCCAGATAAATCCTTTCAATTACCTGATTTGACTATATACTTGACCCTATAGTAGATGATTAGGTCAGTGTGTAGAAGAGGAACTTTACTCATTATAATAGAATATTTTTAATGGCTTATCAGAAATTTATCCAAAAATTTTTCAGAGGAATAGAGCTGAAAGTTATAGCGCTGCACCCAGGAGGGAACTTCCGCCCTTAGGAAACAGGGACTGAAAAACCTTTTCAGATAAAGGGTTTAGCAATTCTTCGTGCCTGAAATTTGGCAACACCCTTACCAGCATTACTACAATTGATAAGATTTAGCGGCTACTGACTACTGAGCGAGTCGGGAGTCGGGAATCGGGAGTCGGGAGTCGGGAGTCGGGAGTCGGGAGTCGGGACGCTTATACAGCGGTTTGCAATTCAGTTAGGTACAAAGTTCTGGGTTTTTAGGGACTGAGGCCGTGGGCCACGCGGGGCGCGTTCGGAGCAGGGAAGAGGGAAGTCGG
>NZ_JAAHHU010000330.1:0-4830 GCF_010672095.1 Moorena sp. SIO3I6
TTGGCGAATTAAATTCGCCACGGGTCGCACCTCTGCCTCCCCAAGACCGCGCTGCATCGCTTATTCAAAAGCTGTTCACCTAGCGTGCGCGTAGCGCATAAGCTGATAGCTGATAGCTGTAGCTGATAGCTTACGACTTAGCTACTGATAAGCAAGGGACAAAGAGTTAAACTCTATTTCAAATTCAGGGATATTCTTAAGTTTTGCTGAGTCCAAAGCATACTGTTCACAAACCAAGCTCATCCGAACTTGTGAGGTTTTGACATGATTAACTGAATGAGTTAAATTTCCTTTAAAATAAAGCAACAAATTTTCTTGAGGTTTGATAGTCTGGATAGTAAAATTTCCTTTTTGTAACAATAGTTCTCCCCGTTCTAAATCCTCAGGAATTTTCACATAAAGAACACTGACAACAAGTGGAATGGTGTGACTCTCTACATAGCTAGAAATACTACAGTCCACATGAGGTTTGACGTCCCCACCCGCTTGTAGAATTAAAGGATTCAGATAAAAGGCATTGCAGCTAGGGTTCAAACTGGCTTGTAAATAGGGTTTAAGAAAAGGAAAATGTTGTTTTGCCTGGTCTATTCCTGCAGTTTTAAAAACAACTGAAAAACCTTTAGTTTTGCTAAAACTTTCACTGAGTTGATTTGCTCCTAAGTAAGGAGAAGATAAAATGTCCTTTTCCAAGTTATGGAGATAATCAGGGTTAAAGGCTTTCTCTCGAAGAGAGGAATATTGATTCCGAGTGATTTTCATGTTTATTTTCCTCCAACTAACTGTAAATTTTCAGTTACGTCTTCAGGATCAGCACTCACTTTATTATTCTTTGTTGATAAGCGGACTAAAGTATTACCAATTCTCAACATTTTAGTTTCGTCCTTCTGAACAACTTTTGGATTAACCTCACTAGATTTCCATCTTTGAACTTCTTGATGGCGAACTTTTTCAAAAAGTTCATCTGGTGGAAATCTCATAGTAAGGGGATATTTAATCTGTAAGTTATTGACTTCAATTGGCTTAACAATTCCAGAAGGAGTAGGCAAATATAGTTTTTGAAAACTGCGACAGTAACCTCCCATCTTAGCAGAATCCCATCCTTTAATTCCTTTGATTATGCTATAAAAACTTGAAGCCGCAATGGTCGTAAAGATATGAGCCAAAGGATTATACCCAGTGTGACACTCAATATTCTCTTCCGAAAAATCAAAGTAATACTGTTGTATGTTATCTGGGAAGACGATTTCTAACTGATAAATTAACTTCCAGTGACAATACTCTATAAATAAGGAGTCTTTTTTTTCTGTCACAAACTTAGGAAAGTCAGAGTTAACTTCTGAATAAATGGTTTGTTGAATCTCCTCCAAATCATAGCCATCAGGATTATCGTCAATCAGCTGATCTCCAATATTAACAGGCGAGAACCGTAAATCTTGTTGATCATCTTCTAACATTTGCACAAAAGAAGACCTTTGTTTCATGTAACTCACTTCGCCATTTTTAACATTCACAACATCCCCTGGATTCAAAGGGAAAACATTCTCTTTTAATCCAGGGCAAACAATAGCCACATCTCGACAAAATTGTTCTTTAGTAACTGGAAAAACAACTTTATTTAACCAAGATGAACCTTGAATTAATTTAAACCCATTGGCCCCAGGAGCAACACTATAGGGTTTAAGTAAGCTAATTTTTTTCAACAGTCCATCATAGAAATCATAGGGAAAATAACATGGCTGATTATCCTGATGCTGTGTTTCTAACATCGGTTGCCAACAAGCCAACAAAAAATCAATCTGAGGATAGCGAGATTTAATCAAACTAATCGTTTCAACACTTACATGCGAATCAACTTGATTCCAGAACACCCCTGAAGGGTCAGTGAATAACATTCCATATTCAGGAACACGATTTTCTGAACGAGTTGCAATTAAACGAGTTGAACCAATTTTGACCTCACTCCAATCTTTTAATTTATAGATTTGTGAATATCCCAAATCTCGTAAACAGGTTTCCATCAGTTTATCGTAGGGGATGAAAACATCAACATTTTTCGGTAGAGAAGCTAGGGATTGAATATCAAAATGATCTAAATGACGATGAGAGATAATCAAGATATCAAACCCTGGAATCTGGTCATGGTAGACTTTTCGTTTAGGACAAATATCTTCTATTCCTTCACAGTGAGAATCCCACAAAACCGGATCCATCAAGATTTGACAATTTTCAGTCTCAACAAAGATAGAAGCGTGACCAATCATCTGAATCTGCATAATTCACCTCAAAATTTATACTAATTTATGATTTTATGAGCCAGTTTTTCTAAAACTTCAGTAAGCGGATGTTCAGGAAAAGCCAGAGAAAAAATCTTTCGACTTCCTAGCATCTTCATATCTTCTGACCAGGGAATAACTGCAGCCAACGAAAATCCATATTCGTCCTTAAATTTATGGCTAAAACGATCAATCCATAACGATTCAATCATCATATTCATTACCAGCAAGGTTTTCTGTATTTTTAACTTGTTTGCCAAGTCCAACATAATCCCAGTTGCTTGAAAATCTTGCTGATCCGGTTTCATAATTAAAACCAGAGTATCAGACAAGGTTAAAGAGACTAATACCTCTTCATTCAGACCTGGATGAGTATCAACAAACAGAAAATCTAGATTGAGTTCATTAATTAAAGCTCTAAACCCTTTTTCCAGTAAGCGAACATCATAGCCTTCTCGCAACATTCGGCTAATATCTTCTTGTTTCATACTGGCTGGAACCAAAGACAGAAAACAGTTCTCTGTTGACTTTTTTTTCTTGGCAATCACATCATAGTCGGTTTCAGTCATCTGACAGCGGTCTTGAAGACCTAACACGGACGTTACATCATAATCAGCTTCAGTAATTTGACAATTATTCCATAGGTAATCGTTTAAAGAATAACCTAAGTGATCTTTAGTCAACCCAAATAACACATAAATACCTGGGTTATGGAGGTCTGCATCCACAATTCCAACTCGATGACCCTGACTAGCAACAATTGTCGCTAAACTGGCAGTTATGTTGGTTTTTCCTGCTCCCCCTCGATAAGAGTGAATGGCAATAATAGACATCTAATTTTCTCCAAATATACAACTATGATGTAGCTAACTTATCCAAATTGTTCTTAACAACAATCTTGGCTAACTATCCTGTGATTATATTGAAATCATGCTGATTATTATTCAAGGTTTTGAGTTGCTTCAACATCCAATTAAATCGAGAGCCAGCTAAGGTTAAATTATCTAAGCGGTTATCACTCATTTCATCATCATAGGGAACAGAAGATGCTAAAGTCTTTTCACTACTGTAAATTCTCCTTTTATAACCTAGTAATTCTACAGTAGTTTTAAATCTCTCTATCGCCAATAAGGAAACGGCTCGATAAAACCTTGCTGAGAAACCAATATCGTCCTGTAATTTAGTAGCCAGTAAATTTCTAGCAATTGCTAGTACTCTTGAATCCTCAAGACAGCGAACATTAACTGAACTGAGCTGGGAAACCCCAAAAGGCATTTCACCAAGAATTTCCCCTCGCTGAAGGGCGATAATCTCTTGCTCAGAGGTAACACTATAACTAGTATCTAGGGCTGCAAAAGCCGTTTCCAAAGGACTTCTGGCAGTTTCTGCTAAGGTAACACTTGCGAAACCATCAAGCAGAATATACATCTTTTCAGCCGGTCTTCCTTCTTGGAATAGCAGAGTCTCTGCTTTTATTGTCTGATAATTTCCATTTTTAATCATCCAATCAATATCACTATCATTTAGCTCCCCAAATGCTAAAAGCACTTCTTTGCTTGCATTTGTTCGTCTTCTCAATCGTTTTGAGCGAAGTTTGTCCGTCAGCTTTACCAGTCGTTCAGAAAGTGAAATGGCAATGGCTTTATAAAACCGTGCCGAAAAAGCTAAATCTTTCTCTAGTTTTTCCTGTAATTCTTTTTGGGGAATAGCCAGTAACCGAGAAGAACTCTGAGCGATCACCTTACTTGAAGGTAACTCACTCTGAAACAGTAAATCTTCTCCTATCAGCTCTCCTGTAGTTACGCTGATCAGTTCCTGTTCTAAAACCTTACTATCTTCCAAGAGTGCAAATGCCCGATGGAGCCGATTATCCGTAGGCTGTGGCAAAGATATTTTTAGGTTCCCCTCAATAATCAGATAAAGAGTCTTAATAGACTTATCACCTTGCCTCAATACTTGACCAGTATTGACTTGTTCTATTTCACTAACACTAACTAGCCAGTCGATATCACTATTGTCTAGACCACTTAATAAGGTTTGATTCATTGATTTACCTCAATATTAAAATTTCTATAGACAACCCCTCCTGGGTAATCATTTCAGCCCATCAGTTCCTTAAGGTGCGCTTTCCGTTGGCGAATTAAATTCGCCACGGGTCGCACCTAAAAGATACATGCTGTTTTGGACGCGACCTTGGATGTATAGCCGTTTTCAATTTGGTCAGGTACAGAGTCCCTGGTTTTAGGGAACAGGGAACAGGGAACAGGGAACAGGGAACAGGGAACAGGGAACAGGGAACAGAGAACAGGGAAAAAATCCTGTGTACCTCATTAGGCTAGAAAACGCTAGAGTTATAAGGGTCATGTGCTTCGAGAAAGCGATGCAGCTTCGGAACAGGGGGTTTCCCCCATCAGCGAGTGCATCAAGACAATGAACATAGGGTCAATTGGCGACTGTATCAAGCCATAGCTGATTGGCATCAAAGCCTTATACAATAAGCTTTAATGGGCTCATGTCACCCCTGAAGCATCAAGCCATTCCATCAAGTTATAGACGA
>NZ_JAAHHU010000331.1:0-4827 GCF_010672095.1 Moorena sp. SIO3I6
TCTCACGGGATCGAAGCTTGGAATATAGAACGTCCTGCTCTGAAAACTGCTTTACACCATGCAGACCGGATTCTGCCTGTCAGTGGCTACACTCGCGATCGCCTTTTGGCTGAACAAAACCTTGATCCCAAGAAAGTATGTATTTTACCTAATACTGTTGATACTAATCGCTTTAAACCTACACCAAAACCTGACTACTTACTAAAGCAATATGGACTAAAACCAGAACAACCAGTCATATTAACTGTGGCAAGACTGGCAGAAGATGAACAGTATAAAGGTTACGACCAAGTCCTCCGAGCTATTTCTCAAATTCGTCAGAATATTCCAGATATTCATTATATGATTGTCGGAAAAGGAAATGACAGACCAAGAATTGAGCAAATTATCGCACAACTAGGACTACAAAATTGCGTCACCTTAGCTGGATTTGTAGCGGATGAGCAACTTTGCGATTACTATAATCTCTGTGATGTCTTTGCTATGCCTAGCAAAGGGGAAGGATTTGGAATTGTTTATTTAGAAGCATTAGCTTGCGGTAAACCGACTTTGGGTGGTAATCAAGACGGTGCAATCGATGCTCTTAATCATGGTGAATTGGGTGCTTTAGTTGACCCCGATGATGTCAACGCAATTGCCAACACTCTTATCCAAATTTTACAAGGAAATTATCCCAATCCCCTAATGTATCAACCAGAAGCGTTACGTAAAAAAGTCATTGAACTATTTGGATTTGAGCGCTTTCAAAAAACTCTCAGCACTTACTTAGAACAGCATTTCCTGTCTACCCAATCACAAGGAACTGATTACTAAAATGTGTGGAATTGCTGGAATTCTCACAGCAAGTGAGTACCAAGATAACCTAGAAGTCCTGATTCAGCGGATGCAAAACGAATTACAGCACCGTGGACCAGATGACCAAGGAATTTACATATCACAAGATAGAAAAGCGTCTTTTACCCATACCCGTCTATCTATCCTTGACCTAAGCCCAGCAGGCCATCAACCAATGTCTACTCCAGACGGGCGTTACTGGATTACTTTCAATGGTGAAATCTACAACTTCCAAGAATTGCGATCGCAACTAGAAGCACAAGGAGAAACCTTTTCCTCCCATACTGACACTGAAGTTATCCTTAAACTATATCAACGCATGGGCAGAAAGTGTGTTGAGCAATTAGGAGGTATGTTTGCCTTTGCTATTTGGGATGACTACGAGAAAACCTGCTTCCTGGCCAGAGACCCCTTGGGAATTAAACCTCTATACTACTGGCAATCGGGTTCAACCCTAGTTTTTGCTTCTGAACTAAGAGCGGTTTTGGCTTCAGGCTTGCCAGAAAAGTGCTTAAATCCAGATGGGTTATATGGTTACTTAACTACTGGTTCCGTTCCCGAACCAGAAACGCTGATTGAAGGAATTCAGATTTTAGAAGCTGGACACTGCTTGTGGTGGCAAGCAGGTGATGTTCGTCAATGGCAGTATTGGCAAATCAAATTTGATTCTGAAGCTACAACGCCCTCAGCAGCAGTAGCTATAGTACGAGAAGCACTACTAAAATCAATTCAGCACCATTTCGTTAGTGACGTGCCTGTAGGAGTTTTTCTCAGTGGTGGTATTGATTCTACAGCAATTGTTGCCCTGTCCCGTCAAGTACAGTCGAGTGCTTTACATACTTTCTCAATTGCTTTCCGGGAAAAAGAATGGAACGAAGGAGATTTAGCACAGCAGGTAGCTAATCAGTTTGAGACTAAGCATACAGAATACATTGTCACAGCTGAGAAAGGGCGATCGCTACTGCCAAAATTTTTAGCAGCCATCGATCAACCCAGTATTGACGGCTTTAATACCTTCTGTGTCTCCCAAATTGCCCACGAGTGTGGCATGAAAGTAGTGCTTTCTGGCTTGGGTGGTGATGAGTTGTTTGGTGGATATAAATCTTTCCAGAAAGTTCCCCAAATGGTGCGTATGGGGCAAAAGCTTAAACCATATCGTCCTTTAACTCAAGTTGTTGGTGCAGGTCTAGAACGTTGGGGACAGTCAACACAAATTCGACGAATAGGTGATTTTCTCCAACAACCTCCTAATTCAGTTGCTGCTTATCGTAGCTTTAGGGGTATTTTCTCCCATTGGGAAGCCTGTGAAATCTTGAAAAATTATCTTCCAGACCAAAAATATCCCCCTCGTCAAAACCCTGAGCTTGATAACACTAATTTACCGTCTCTAGAAGATAAAGTAAGCCTGCTGGAAATTAGTCGCTATATGCGTAACCAATTATTGAGAGACAGTGATGTGATGAGCATGGCTTGGGGTTTAGAATTAAGGGTTCCTCTGGTAGACAAAACGTTACTAGAAACCATCGCTACAATCCCTAGTAACTTGCGTTTAGCTCCAGGTAAACAGCTTCTGACTAAAGCTATTCCCGAAATTCCCGACTGGATTAAGAACCGTCCTAAGCGTGGTTTTTATTTCCCTTACGAACAATGGATGCAGAAAGAGTGGCGTGAATACTTTCAAGATGTTCAAAGCTTTACCAATATTCCTCTAAAACCTTGGTATCGCCGGTGGAATCTAATCATTCTTCAACATTGGTGGAAACAAATCGCACAATGAAAATCCTTCATGTAATTCCCTCCATCGGATCAGTGCGGGGTGGTCCGAGTCATGCAGCTTTGGGGATGGTTAAAGCACTGCGCCAATCAGGTATTGATACTGAAATTGCCACCACCAATGATAATGGTTGTGATTTACTTGATGTACCTCTTTATCAACGTACCGAATATCAGGGAGTTCCAGTTTGGTTTTTACCCCGTTTTTCACCGCCATTAAAAGAGTTCATCTTTTCTGCCGCTTTAACTCGCTGGCTATGGCAACATATCCGAGATTACGATATTATTCATACCCATTATTTATTTTCTTATCCCTCCACTTGTGCGGGGTTAATTGCCCGTCGTCAAGGAATTCCTTATATAGTAAGAACAATTGGTCAACTCACCCCTTGGGCTTTAGCTCAAAGTCGTCTGAAAAAACAGATATATACATCACTAATTGAACGCCACAATCTCAATCGGGCAGCAGCGATTCATTGCACTTCTGGTGGTGAAGCAGAGGATGTTCGTAACTTTGGTATTCAGACTCCTACTATAACCTTACCTTTAGGAGTCAACCAACCTGTTAATTTTCCTGAAGCAAAACAAAAACTACGTCACATCCATAACATACCCGCACAAACCCCTATAGTTCTTTTTATTTCTCGCCTGCACAATAAAAAGCGTCCCGATTTACTGATACAAGCACTTAATAAACTAGCAACTCAAAACTGTGACTTTCATCTGATATTTGCCGGTTCAGGTGAGTCAGATTATGAAAACCAACTGAAAAATTTAGTAGCATCCACTGGCTTAACCTCGCGTACCACCTTTACTGGTTTTATCACTGGTACAGACAAGGAACTTGTTTTACAAGGCTCAGACATTTTTGTGCTGCCATCTTTTTCAGAAAACTTTGGCATCGTAATCGCAGAAGCAATGGCAGCAGGATTACCAGTAATTATTACGCCAGGAGTGCAAATTGCACCAGAAATAGCCCAAGCCAAAGCTGGATTGGTAGTAGAAGGAGAATTAGATGCTCTCAGTAATGCAATTGCACAATTACTCGCCTCTCCAAGCTTGCGCAATCAATTAGGTGAGAATGGAAAACAATTAGTAAGTTCTCGCTACTCTTGGAGTGCGATCGCACAAAACCTTGCTTCTGTTTACGACAAAATTATTGCCGGTAAAAAGCTATCATAATATAACCGTTTTTTTTTATTTCCCATTAACTATTAGATACCATATTAAGACGATATTTCCGAGACAAACCAGTCTTATAAGCCGACACCAAAAGCACCTACCACTGTCGTAAAAAAATCAAATACAATCAATAAAACTTAAAACTTACAAAGAAACCCTATATGAACATTCTCGGTATAAACGCTTACCACGGTGATGCATCCGCAAGCTTAGTTCAAAACGGTCAACTCATCGCCGCCGTTGAAGAAGAACGATTTAACCGTGTCAAACATTGGGCAGGGTTTCCATCAGAATCAATCCGTTACTGTCTCGAAGTTGGCGGAATTACTGCTAAGGATTTAGACCATGTTGCTGTTTCCTTCAATCCCAAAGCAAACCTCAACAAAAAGCTCTTATTTACCATCAAAAATCGTCCTTCCCTCAGTTCCTTACTTGATAGATTCAACAAGCAAAGCAAATCCACCAGCCTCAAACAAGAACTAGCTAACGCTTGCGGATGCAACGAAACCGATATTCGCGCTCACATCCACAACCTCGAACACCATACAACCCATCTGGCTAGCGGTTTTTTCGTCTCTCCCTTTGAAGAAGCAGCAATTTTATCCATCGATGGCATGGGGGATTTCGTCAGCACATTATTCGCAGCGGGACGGGGAAATGAACTCGAATACTTTTCCCGCACCCATTTTCCCCATTCCATCGGTTACCTGTATAATGCCATTACCCTATACTTGGGATTCCCAGCCTACGGTGATGAATACAAAGTCATGGGACTGGCACCCTACGGCGAACCGGAATATCTGGAAGAATTCCGCCAGTTGATTTATCCCAAGGGTGACAGCTTTGAACTGAATTTAGACTATTTCAACCACCACCTGGAAGGAATTGCCATGAGCTGGGACGATGGCGCACCAAGCGTACAACCCTTCCACAGTCCAGCCTTAGAGAAATTATTGGGACCCGCGCGCACACCCAAGTCCGAAGTGACTACCAAACACCAAAATATTGCTAAATCCCTACAAGCGGTTACCGAAGAAA
>NZ_JAAHHU010000332.1:0-4822 GCF_010672095.1 Moorena sp. SIO3I6
TTTAGGTTAAGGATTGGACGGCAAATACAATACCTAAACCAATTTCTACTTAATGGTCAGATTGAGACTCGGACATCTCAATCTGACTTTATTTTAATTATTTTTATTGGTTATCTGTGATTTAGATCAATAGTTGCATGTGATTTAGATCATTGTTTTTTTTCCGGATTTACGTAATTATCCCCTAAATCTCCCAATTCAGAAGAAATCCAGGGTATAAAGCAATTAAGCAATCTCAAAAATGATTAACATTACGTAATTTAAAACATTATCCGCCTATTACTGAGCAGGTGGTGTTCTCACAGTTTGAAACCCAAGGTACCATTAGGATGCTTCTGATTGGGTTAGTTGTCTTACCAAGGTGCATACCTGTAGAACCTCGCTGCGCTCCCGTGCCTTCTACAATGACTCCACTCTTGATACGATTCTTTTTCTCGGTCTGATTCAGCTTCTTGATTTGTGTAACCATCATCAATCTCATCCAAAAAACGACTGGATAGTGTAGATTAGGTTAAGGATTGGACGGCAAATACAATACCTAAACCAATTTCTACTTAATGGTCAGATTGAGACTCGGACATCTCAATCTGACTTATTTTAGTAACTTCTCAATTACTTAGACAGTCCTTGTTTGGGTACTTCATGGTAGTTACTCTAGCATTACGCCCAAAGGTCAATCGCGTAGCGTCCCCTGCGGAGAATCGTGTTTGTAACCCGCTTACTGCACAACCATCTACCATATACAGAATTACCCAACTAGTACAGTCCTACTGGTTACCACTTCACCCGATGGCTGCGATCGCTTTTAGCGGAAGCGAAGCTTCATCGCGTAGCGTGACCAAAGGGCGATCGCACTTTTCCTGAACTTACCTACTCCTATACCAAGGTAGGGCAACCGTTTACCCCCGCTGTCCCCTGTTTGAACACTTCTCAAGGTATATAGCAATCCTAAATGATTTGTGACAAGTGAGCGGCTTGAAACCCAGGTATAACAAGGATCACGTTTCTAAAAATTACCACAACCTATTAGGATTGCTATCATCCATACTCCCTGATACAGCGTTTCTAGCTCCCGTGAGGTACAGATTCAGGAATGAAACCCCTATATTATAAGACTCAGGTATACCTCACCAGCTATGGTAAATCTGTAGCTGCCAGAATATTAGCTACTCATTCAAGAGTGTATTTTGACCGTGCTATTGATGTCATTAATATTGATGTCATTAATAAAGAATAAGTATATTTTACTTGGGAACATTCCTCCAACTTCACATCCCAAGAACCGATACCACTGCCAGTATTACCGAGTATGGACTTTTTGCTTAAAAAGAGACTATTAACCTATTGACGATTAACCTATTCAAGTATAGCTTAGTAAAGTTTTATTAAAAATAAACGTATTTTTGATTCTAAATCCTTAACTAAAGGTTTTATATTATCTGTTATTGGTTTGGTAACTGCCAGGTTTGCTGTTTCTTGTTTTCCACTCACGACAGCTACTGCTTCGGTATTAAGTTCATGAATTAAATCGTCGATCTGCTTGACTAAACTCATTATTTCTGTAAAATCATTTGCTAATTTTTTCCCCCATAATCTATGAACCAAAGCTAAATTAACATACTCTCGTTTGCGCAATTGTATAATGGCGTTATTCTATGGTTCTACGACTTTCTTAAGTGATGATTTTCTAGTCCATCCTTTGCTATAGAATTTAACCACTAATTCTGTAAAAAATATGTAATCAGAAAGGTCAGTTGCCAGCTCATTATAATTTGAAATTTGTTGATCAGCTCGATTAGCTGCAAATTTAATCTGCTCAACAATTTTGTCAGCTGAAAAAGCAACTAAACCAATCATAGTTGTTACCATTAAAACTCCTATTTTTTCAGTAATTATCTTGCCAAAAACTGAAAAAATATCGTTAATTTTAAATTTTATTTTATCGAATGATAATATCATTATTAATTGCCAATTGTATAAGTATTAATTTAAATTAATAATCTCATTATTTGTCACGGGTAGTGTATGTTGAGCATACCATAGTAGTAATGCCCGACAGGAACTATCCATTTTATTGCGATCGCATAGCGTCTCCTAGGGATAATCCTGTAGTGTGACCTTAGGAAGTATTGTAGCTTTCACCATTACCCAACTAGTGCAGTCCTACCGGTTACCACTCAACCCGATGGCTGCGATCGCCTTTGGCGTGGCCTACGGCCAATCGCACAAGCGCGGAAGCTGAGGCCTTTGGCTAAGGTCAATTGCGCAGCGTGACCGTAGCAGAATGACATTCAGGACACCTCCGCTGGGATAGTGACAACCTCATCCGCACACTAAACACAGAGGTGCCCTAGGGTAAGACCTAGGCATCAACTCTAATATGATCTAGAATTAATCCGGAAAAACAATAACTTTGACTGTAGTACTCATGGATACCTTAGTAAATCTGCCCTAGTTACTCAGATATGGAACCTCTAGTCATTGCCGCCCTAGCCTTTATCGGTACCAAAGCTGCGGAAACTACAGTAGAAAAGGTCACTGAGGCAGCCATAGAAAAAGCTCAGCCCCTGCGCGAGAAGATTATTGATAAGTTAAGGGGTAATCCGAGGGCTGAAGTAGCTTTGCTAGGTGCCGAACCAGAGTCAAAGACTGAGCTAAAAGTTGTATCTGACTATTTGCCAGAGGCGATGAGAGCAGATTCTCAATTTGCCCAGGAAATTGAAGCATTAGCAAGAGAAATCGATAATTTAAACCAAGGGCAAGGGAAAAATTGGGAAGTATCTGGTGGTGAGGTAAATCATAATACGGTTTCTGGTGGTAATGTAAATTCCAACAATAAAAATCAAGGTCCAGTCATTGCTGGTGATAATAATACTTTCAACTTTACCTACAATACTCCTCCTCAAAATTAGCTGAAGTCGCCTGGGGAGCAGGTTAACCAAATCCAAATTACCAATTACTTTTACCAAAAACAGAGCAGCACTACTCCCGAAAATTTACATCAATCTACAGCTAGTGACAACCTGCCATGCCCTTATCAAGGCTTGTTCCACTTCAGTCCCAATGAAGCGGAATATTTCTTTGGGCGTGACGTTTTTATAGAAGAACTTTTTCAAGCGACTCAAACCCGTAACTTTATTCCCGTCTTAGGTGTATCGGGCAGTGGTAAATCATCTCTTGTTTTAGCTGGATTAGCACCAAAATTAGCAAAAGAAGGAAATTGGTTGTTTACTCACTTTCGTCCTGGAACTGAACCATTTCTGGCTTTGGCTCGAGCCTTGGTTCCGCTCTATGTACCCAACCAGGATGAAACAGATCATATGGCTCAAGCTCGTAAATTAGCGGGATATTTTAAAAATCGTACAGTTCTATTGTCAGATGTCTTTGCAACAATTCACTCGAATCATCCTAACCAGAGAATTTTATTGATAGTAGACCAATTTGAAGAACTCTACAACCCATCTATGGATAGGCAAATCTGTCGCCAATTTCTAGATACACTCGTAAATACATTTCAATCAAACTCTGGGCAATCCTCTTTATCAACGGTATTAGTTGCCACAATGAGAATCGATTTTATGGGTCATGCCTTATCCTATTCTCCTTTAGCAGATGTCTGGCGCAAGTACAATGTTCAGATCCGTTCCATGAACCCAGAGGAACTTAGAGATGTAATTGAAAAGCCTGCTCAAAAATTAGGAGTTAGTTTTGAAAGCGGACTGGTGAAATGCCTTCTCAAGGCTGTTGATAAAGAACCGGGAAATTTACCATTATTAGAATTTGCATTAACTGAACTTTGGAAAAAAAATATTAATAAACAATTAACTCACCAAGCCTATGAAGAAATAGGTGAAGTTTCAGGTGCTTTAACCAACTATGCAGATCGAAAATTTAGTGAATTTAAATTAGGGGAACAAGAAAAAGTAAAGCAGATATTTGTTCAGTTAGTACGTCCTGGTCGAGGAACAAACGATACACGACGATTAGCAACAAAGCAGGAGTTGGGTGCAGATAAATGGGATTTGGTGACAAAGCTGGCTGATCAGCGACTGGTAGTGACGGGTAAAAATGCCTCTGGTCAAGAAACAGTGGAGGTTGTCCATGAGGTACTAATTCAGAATTGGGGTAAACTACAGCGGTGGATGGAAACTGACCGCAAGTTTCGTATTTGGCAAGAGTGGTTGAGAGTTGAGATATATCAGTGGAAGGAGGCTAAACAGGATGAAGATATTTTGCTGCGGGGTCAACGACTGGATATTGCCAAAGATTGGCTACAGAAGCGTTCCTCAGAAATTGGTAAGAATGAAAAAGATTTCATAAAGCATAGTGTATATTTTCGAAATAAAGAGCTAAAGCTGGAGAATGAACATAAAAAAAAAGAAGAGAGAATTTTGGCAAAAGATCAAGAAATAAAGCTTTTATATGAACAAACAGAATTTTATAATGAACAAATAGAATATATACGTAAAGACAATACTAGATTGATAGAAATTATTGAAACAATGGTAGATAAACAAACTACTAAATATGACCAGTATAATGCCAACTTTAACGTTGGTAACTATGTTGGTTGTAGCTATGTCGAAATAGATGAGTCTGTTAGTAGTCAGCAAAGCTATGCTAATCAAAATAACTACGAGAAAGCTGATAAAAACCTAGCCGAAGCAGCAGCTAAAATTAAGCAAATTATAAACCAACTATCCCAGACTAATCCAATTAGTACTGAGATTGAGAAGTTAACAGTTGTAGCCAGGGCTGCTGAAGAAATAAAAAATAATCCAACCCTAAAAGCTAAGGTTATCAATGCTCCTGCATTCAGAGA
>NZ_JAAHHU010000333.1:0-4812 GCF_010672095.1 Moorena sp. SIO3I6
TTGAACAAGCTATGGGGGTTTTGCCTTTATTTGAAACCACTACCCGCAGTAACCTGTTAATGCTGAGTATTGAAGATGCGATTAAGAAGGGGTATTCTGAAGAAGGTCAAGCTTTATTTTGGCAAGCCATTCAGGAATGCGATCGCCTGCGCAGTCAATTGGATAATTACGGCAACGTATTAACGTATGATGCCCAAGTTAGCGATCCTCTGAAAATCTATTTAAAAAGCGATCGCACTACAGGGGAAGAGTTAGCAGAGCTGTTGTACGAACGGGGGATTGATGGGGAATTTGCTGGTGAGGAGGGATTGTTATTAATTTTCTCTTTCCATCACAATCCACAAGATTTCCGATTTATGAGAGAAACCTTAGCAGCCATTGTGCCGATTCTGAGGGAAAAAGCACCAAAAGAGAGTTTACCTGACAGTTACTTTTGCCGTAGCCCTCAAATGAGGACTTTACCTAAAGATGCTTTCTTTAGCCGGAAAGAAAAATTACCCATTGGGCAAGCATTAGGTAAAATAAGCGGTTGCTGTATCAAGAAAGTTCCCCCAGGGAGTCCAATTTTGATACCAGGAGAAGAAGTTACTCAGTGGCACCTGCAACGTTTATCTCCTGATACTGTTGTTGAATTAGTTATGGAGTGATTAAAGATGGTCGAAGAACAAGCCAACGATTTTTTAGAAGCAAGACCTTGGTTATCTGGGATTTGTGATAGCCAAAGTACTGAGGAATTAAAAAGTAAGTACGATAGTTGGGCGAATACTTACGATGCAGATATAAAAGAAGATTGGTCTTTTATGCCTGCTAACATAGCACAGACATTAAGCAAACTGCTTCCTAAGAAAGATGCCACAATTCTAGATGCTGGTGCTGGGACAGGGTTAGTGGGTGAAGCCTTATACCAAAAGGGATATACTAATCTTATTGCTGCGGATTTGTCAGAAAAAATGCTGGCGATCGCTAAAGAGAGACAAGTCTACAAGGCTCTCCATCAGTGTAATTTAGAAGATTCTCAAATTTTTAGTAATTCAGTAACTTTTGATGCTATTATTGCTGCAGGGGTTTTTGCTTATGCTCATGCTGGGGTTGAGGTATTAAACAATCTATTCGGTCTTTTAAAAGAGGAGGGAATTTTTTTGTTGACGATACGGGAAGACTATCGCCGTGAAATGCAGACAGCCTTAGAGCAATTACCGTGGACACTAGTTAGTGAAGAGGGTTTTCCGATATATGAAGAAGCCAAATTGATGTATCTTATGGCTTTTAAAAAGAAGGAGTGATCGCTAAGTTATTTGAAGTTAATTTACTTATTTCACACTTTCCTTATACACACTCCTACCTACAAGCTCCATCTGTGAAGTACAATTTATACAAATTTAGATAAGCTTACCCTGTAACTTATAGTTGTTGATTTCAATTAAAATACCATGAATAATATGAATCAATCAGAATTAAAACTTGGCTTAGAAAAACTAAAGCAAGATTGGGAACCAAAAGGTTTTAAATGCGAGTTATATAGAACAAATTCTGTAGAGTTTTGGTCAAATCCAGGTCATAAAGCTGATGAATTTATTATCATGATAGAAGGGGAATTAGAAGTTTATTTTCAAGGTAAAACTCACCATCCTTCCATTGGTGAATTCTTCAAAGTACCTGCTAACACGCCTCACAATACTAGGATGTCTGGGATTATGTATTGGATCTATGCTTTTGATTGGCAGTGGAATGAAGATGGGGTTGGTATTGAAGAGGGGAAAATACGATCACCAAAAGTTAAATCTGTTTGAGGAGTGATCGCAATGAAGAATCAAAGTGCTGATCAATCCATTAGATCTGATCAAGACATCTCACAGAATAAAAGACTTGTCAAAATTTCTGATCGAGAAGATATCTCCTCCCTTCCCAAGGGTATTTGGAGACCTCTGACTGAAAACTATCATTTACAAACCTGGAAAGGGATACCAATGGACAAAAGTCCTATAGAAATTGCCCTTTATCCAATGCTCATTTACGAACTCCAACCAAAGACAATTATTGAACTTGGTGCAGATACTGGAGGAAGTGCAGTATGGTTAGCAGATCAGTTGAAGTTATTTGAAATTGAAGGTCTTCTCTACTCTGTTGATATCGATTTATCCTTACTTGATGAAAAAGCCAAAGCCCAACCCAATATAAAATTTTTGGAAGGTGATTGTCACCAGATCGATATGGTTTTATCCACCACACTGCTTTCTACACTTCCTCATCCTTGGTTAATCATAGAAGATGCTCATGTTAATTTAGTCGGTATCCTGAATTATTTTCATCACAATGGCTTACAAAATGGAGATTATTTAATTATTGAAGACACAAATAAAGCTTTATGGGAGGCTTGGTCAGATTGGGAAGATAAAGAATTTATTGAACGGATGAAAGGTAAGCTTGATTTACTAAAAAAATGGCTGATGCAGCACAAAAATGAGTACTTAATTGATACTCACTATCAAGATTTGTTTGGTTATAACGGCTCGAAGAATTGGAATTCGATGTTAAAAAGGATGTAAATAACAATGATTAACAAATCTAGAATAAACGAAATAATAAACGATTTGCAAAAAAACAGGTTTAAGTGTAAAGTTTCTATTGATGACTTAGAAGATTAGGTAGTCCTGCATAGTGATGGTGGGTGGGGGCTGAAACCCTAACCATACCGTTACCGATATCATTACAATGCACCACTACCCATTTCCCCTACGAAGGATAAAAACTACTCTTTTCATTGCTTAAAGTCTGTAGTTAAAAGTGGTTATTCAATCCGCAGTCGATGTTCATAAAGTCTTTGGTAATAAGGTAAACAGTAGTCATAGGTCTGCTTCAAGTGTTCATTGTTTTCAACACTAACGTAATTTTTTCTGTCCCTTTCTTTAAATTCCCGACTCGATTGTAAGTAAGTGTGCCAATCTCCTTCCCATGGAAGAGTCCATATTTTAGAGCATATCTTAGGATTCCATTTTAACGCTTGGGGCATAAACGGAATTCCTACAGCATCACAGTAAGCTTTAATCGTGGCCTCTGGTTTTTGTACCAAGTCATCTGAGTCAATGAGGGGGGGGACTTGTCCCAGAAAGGCTTTGGTGACTTCAAACAATTGGTAAAGTTCTGCATACCCAGTTTCACTTAAGTGGAAGTCAGGCCAACCGGCAAATAGAGAAGGAAGGCTTTTGGCAGGATGACGAATAAGGAAAGTGTGGTTAAAGTGGGATAAAAAAGCTTCATCGGCTCGATCGTAAATATATAAAGCCATATCTTTAATAAAGACAGGTTGGCTTTGAGCCTTATTGATTAGGTCTTGGAATAGGGGTTGAAAATTATAAGCTGGATTAATCTCAGCTTTTGCACAGCGATCAGATTTCCTTTCCTCGCTACCGTAATAGTATAGGCTAAAGGGTTCATGAAGAACAATAAAGTCTCCCCTTGCTTGCATCATCATTTTAAAAGCGGTGGATGTTGATCGAAAAGTTGTCCATAATACCAAAATTTTTTTCATCGCTAGATCTCAATAGTAGATGTTAGAGTCAATGCCTCTGTTACCAGAGGACAGTTTATAAGGAGTACGTCACTTTAGGATCGTTCTGATTCCACCAAACAAAAATATGAGTGTCCAGAACAATCATAAAACCTCTTCATAACTATTCTCTATATCCCAGTCTTCTAGAGGGATAGCTGGCTCTTCAGGATCAGCATAGTATGCGTAGGGCTGCTTGTTTGCCAATGGATTAGAGGAATATTCCTTTTTGACTTCACCAATAGTGACAATTTCGGAAAGCTTATTTTGAATAGCTTCATTTAATATTTCTGAAGCCAGCTCCTCTACAGACATTCGTTTTTTCGCCGCCGCTTTTATCAAAATGTCTTGAGAAGTTTGACTAATTTTGATATTTGATATAATCATATTCAATCCCTTACAAATATTCAAACTTAATCTAATACTTGAGAAGAATAAACAGTCTTCTCAATCAAACTCAGGTGCCCACACTTCCACCACAGGCAATTCCCAACCAGGAAGCAATTCTGGCACTTGCAGCACATCCCCATCTCCCAGCACAACTTTATCTCTATTAAGGCGATAAACTTCCATGGTGCGAGTTCTCGGATCGACTAACACCCCAATTTTAGTTCCCAATTCCAGAAATTGCTGGATCTTCTGACGTAATTTAGCCAAACTATCAGTTCTAGATTTAACCTCAAACATCAAGTCAGGAACTAACTCCGCGTAACCTTCTGTAGTGCGAGGTAAACGTTCGGCTAGGATAAAAGAAGCATCGGGAGCGCGAACATCTCCATCTTCGTTAGGTAAATGAAAACCACCACTAGAAGCAGTTACCCTGCCTAGTCTACGAGGTCGTACCCAGTTTGATAACTGGGTAACAATAGCAGCAGCTACTTCATCTGATTCTAACCCTGAAGGACTCATAACAAGAATTTCTCCATCCACTAGTTCCATCTGATAATCAGGATGTTCAGCTTGCAGTTTTTCTAAGTCTTTTACTGTTAAACTAGGCATTGTTAAAATCTCCTATTTATTTCTAGCGATTATTGCATTAAAGTCCCCCTTATTAAGGGGGATTTAGGGGGATCCCTTTTCACTTCATGGAAAATAGAATTGCTATATTTAATCAATCAACAGCAAATCCAGTATATTGAGAGCTGATTTGTAAACAAAAGCTTAAGAAGCTAATCGGCGAGTCATTAAACGAATGAGCGAGCCTCCCGATCATCGCTTCGCGCTTTGGTCGTGTACAACTCATAATCTTTACTCAAACGCCGAAA
>NZ_JAAHHU010000334.1:0-4808 GCF_010672095.1 Moorena sp. SIO3I6
GGTTGGTCTTGCTTGAAGCTGGAGTCGTGTTCTTCATCTAAAACAATTAATCCCAACTGGGGCAAAGGGGCAAAAACAGCAGAACGAGTGCCAATCACCACTTGTGGCTCACCTGGGATCATCTGTCGCCAGGTATCATAGCGCTCCCCTTTATTCAAGGCACTGTGGTAAACCCGAACTTTGTCACCAAAGCGAGCCCGGAAACGGTCAGTAATTTGAGGAGTTAAGCCAATTTCCGGCACCAACACCAAAGCGGATTTCCCTTGCGCTAGGATTGGTGCGATCGCTTGTAGATAGACCTCCGTTTTCCCAGACCCAGTCACCCCATGCAACAGCACTTGGGCAAAGCCATCGAGATTATTAATCAGGTCTAATGCATGGGATTGGGCATTTGTCAAGTTTTTGGGGGCATCTGTAGCCATGGTTGGTGAAGTCGCACTGCGCAATACTTCCCTAGGCTCAATCACCACATATCCCTTATCTTCCAAAGAATTTATAGTTGACGAACTAACATTACAAATTTGTGATAGTTCACTCAACCACAAATCTCCTCCACGACGGCGTAGCACCTCCAATACTTCCCGTTGCCGTCGAGTCAGATCAGGCCGATTGAGATTACCCACCAGAGTCACAGCTTTCTTGAGCTTAGGACGAGTTGGCTTAGGAGCTTCCAGATAACTTTCCACCCAACCTCGCTTGAGCAGGTGACGTAATCCTGCTTTAGCCCCCTTTACCTGACGTTGGAGGTATTGCCAGCTGTAATCCCCATTGGGTTTAGCCTGGAGAATCTCCAAAATCTTACTTGCGGCTGAATTATTGACAAAGACATGAGCCTCTTTAGGCAAGACCGAGGAATTGAGGCGAATTCGACGCTGCGATCGCCCTAACAGTCCTGGAGGTAAAGCAGACCGAATCACTTGGATTAGAGGGGTGCAGTAGTACTGAGCCACCCGCTCTAACAGTTGGCAGTAGGAACTTGGAAAGAAACCGGGACTGATCACCTCCTCTACGTCCTTAATTTTCTCCAGTGGTAAGTTTGGGGGTGGAGAGTCTACAATCCGAATAGCGATCGCTCCTAGCTGTTGAGTCCCGAATGACACACTCAGAACATCTCCAGGATTGATTGAAACATCCAATGCATTACGATAAGTATATATACCTTGGACTCCTGGACAATCTACTAGGACTTCAACCCACTTTTCTTGGCCACCACCAGAAAAGTAAAGTGCTCTAGGCTCAGCTAACAGTAGACCTAAAGGAGGATTAGACATAGGGCAGCTTTAGTTTGGGAAGGCTCCTATTCTATCACTATTGATAGATAGGAAAATTCTAAAATATGTGAGATTCTGTTTCCAGAGTCAAAATCAATAATAAAAGCAATGGGAAGAGAATTATCTCTCCTGCCGTCACCCTAGAGTTTAACTAAAATATATGTAATTAAACATTTCGTAATTACAGATACAATTAGCCAAACTGCTTCTGGTAAGCTTAAAACCATTAATTTATAATCACGTCAATCACACATCAACTACTTGAAGCAGGTTGGGTCACTGAGCTTTGAGGGTATGGAGCGTGTTTTGGCTGCTCTGTCTAGAGTATTAACTTCTTTGTGAAACCAGCAACACCAATTTTTGATAATAGACTTTTCATTAACGGCCAATTTTCAGCAACAGACAGCCTCAATCCCTCAAGGCAAGGGTTTTAACAAACTTAAAATACACTTGCAACTCACACATCCCTATGAATATTACAGAATTAAACCACACTCATACAATGCCGTCTACGGAAGAGAAGGATTTTTATGTTACTGACCACATTGAGCCAGAGGAAACAGATTTACAGCGTGTAGCCGTCGAATTCACCGAAGACGATGAACTAGTGGTCTCTACTTCCCATAATTTCCGGAAAAGCGGCTCTGATGACACAGTGGGTGCATTCTTTAAGGAGATGGCTCGTTACCCATTGCTCAAGCCAGACGAAGAAGTAGATTTAGCCCGTCGGGTTAAGTTCCTAGTAGAAATCGACCAACTCCGCAACAGCTTACACGAAAAGTTAGACCGTAAACCAACCAAGGCTGAGGTAGCTGCAGCGGTCGAGATGACAGAACGTCAGTTGGAGGGGAATTTATATCGCGGTCGTGTGGCAAAACGCAAGATGATTCGCTCGAACTTGCGCTTAGTGGTTTCAATTGCTAAACGATATATTAATCGGGGTGTACCATTTCTAGATTTGATTCAAGAAGGTGCGTTGGGCTTAAACCGAGCAGCAGAAAAGTTTGACCCAGATAAGGGTTACAAGTTTTCTACCTATGCTTATTGGTGGATTCGTCAAGCGATTACTCGTACTATTGCCAATGATGCCCGAACTATTCGTCTACCAATCCACATTGTAGAAAAGCTCAATAAACTTAAAAAAGCTCAGCGGGAACTTAAACAGCAACTCCAGCGCAATCCTAATGAAATAGAACTTGCTCAAGCCCTAGAAATTTCCCTCTCCCATTTGCGTCAGTTACTAGAATTGCGTAGGCGCTCCCTTTCTTTGAATCACAGAGTTGGTAAAGGGGAAGACACAGAACTGATGGATTTGCTCGAAGACAATGATCTACGATTGCCCGAAGATAAGATGAATGAATCCATGATGCGCCAGGAGATTTGGGAAGTTCTCAGTGATGTCCTGACTGAGCGGGAAAAAGATGTGATTTCTCTACGCTATGGTTTAGCCAGCAGTGAACCCTACACCCTAGAAGAAGTAGGAGGCATGTTCAATCTCTCTCGGGAACGGGTGCGTCAGATTCAAAGCAAGGCCATGCGTAAGCTACGCCGTCCGCAAGTGGCTCGACGGCTTAGAGACTGGTTGACCTAGTGCAGCAGGTCTTAGGTCAGCTCGTGACTGCTGGATAAATTTGGTGATGTCGAAATCAGGTAATTCCGGTTAATTAGTTACCAAATAATCTCTGGCTAAATAATCTCTGGTCAATTAGACACTCCCCGGTCATTAGACGCGGGGAGTGTCAATTCAACGAGGTTGCATTAAACTATAGCAAGGGAAGCATGGTTTAGGACATAGTCTTTTGCTTGAAAGGGAGCAGGGACTGAGGCCGTTGGCCAAAGTGTTGATTTAGCATAACAAGTACGGAAGAGCCTTAATTGTCTGTAGGAGACTAAGCAGAATTAGAAGGCTAGCCACTGTTGACGATTTTATACAAATATCTTGCAGTATCTCCAAAAATATGTTAGACTTTGATTATGAATCTAGTGTCAAAGAAAACATTCTGGTTCCTTGAATTGAAGCCGAAAACCAAAGCAAACCATGATAGTGGTTGCGTTTTCTATTAAACACAGATTTATGCGCCAAGAGCGGAACAAAACCTATCTTGGCCTTGGGAGATACCCCCTGGCTGCGAGAGCAGCTTGCATTAGTGGGCTAAAATCTGCAAAGTAGATTTTGGTAGCTAAAAAGTATCGGAACAGGTATTCTGCTCTATTAAGTTGACTTTTTAAGTGGTTTTGGATGTAGGCAATATTGTCAATAGGTAGGTCTTGTTGAAAAAAATAGACCTATCTTTTTTTTACCACAAAATGGTGAAAACTTTACATTTAAAGCTGTTCAGGCTATTTCGTCACCCCTTCAGCTTGTCGAGCCATAGAGTTTAATTCATTAGCAAACGGAAAATCCTTAGCTAAAATTGCACAAAGTGCGCTTAAATTAGCCTTATTGACTCCCTTATTGTCCATCCAATAGCGAAGACATTTGTTACGAATAAATTGAGCCGTGCAAATGGCTTCATCTATCGCAAAATATTGTTTTTGTTTGCCGTATGCTTTGAACTCTAAAACAATCATTGACCGTAGGTCACGCGGAGCGCTTTAGACCTTTTCATATCCTGATCTTATTCTACATCAAATAAGATCAGATTTTCGGACTTTGGTATAATATTTTTATTAACGGCGACTAAAGTCGCTATTTCGCCTTCATCCCCGCTTTAAAAAGAGGGGGCTTTCGGCTTTTGTTAATTTCTCGTAAAAAGCATCCATCAGCACCTGGGTTGGGAGCATGTCAACTTTGTAATTAGGTACATAGATCCCCCCTAACCCCCCTTAAAAAAGGGGGGAATTAGATTGAAAAGTCCCCCTTATTAAGGGAAACGGGGGATCTGAATCAGGGATTAACAAAACTGACATGCACCCCCTGGGTTCCTTGGTCATCAACCACCCACACTGCTATCACATTCGGGTTGATCCCTATTGACTTATCTGCCAACAGGTCTGCTAACCTATGTCTTTAAAGCAGATTAGGATTTTTTACCATTGTGAGTGCAAAGGGTTTGCCTGAAACCACTGCCTACGTCAGAATTACGCGGCACTGCTGGCAACAGGGCAAGATTGAAGGGGAAGTCCAAGCCGCAGACTATGAATGGGAGTTTAAGTGGCATTTTCGGGTCAGTCAGCTGTTAGTCACCCCCTCTTTGGGCCGTGCCTTGATTCAGGAACCCCTTGGCCGATTTTTAGAACAGTGGGATTACCAGCTCGAACCAGGAGGAAACTATGCTTTTACCATTCGAGCTGAGCTATAGCATGTCTCAATTCGGTGAGGTACTTTTTTTCTGGGGAGTAGGGAGTAGGGAGTAGGGAGTAGGGAGTAGGGAATAGGGAATAGGGAGTAGGGAGTAGGGAGTAGGGAGTAGGGAGTAGGGAGTAGGGAGGAGGGAGTAGGGAGTAGGGAGGAGGGAGTAGGGAGGAGGGAGTAGGGAGGAGGGAGGAGGGAGTAGGGAAGCGGGAAGAGTGAGGAGGGAGGAGGGAGTAGGGAGG
>NZ_JAAHHU010000335.1:0-4807 GCF_010672095.1 Moorena sp. SIO3I6
TGGCTTTTAGTGCTGATGGAACAATTCTGGCTAGTGTCGGGGAGGATGGTCGAATCAATTTGTGGCAATGGAATCAGGAAGAATACACAGGAGACTATACCCGTACTTTTCTAGGGCATACTAGCAATTTACTTTCCCTAGCTATCACCTCAGATAGTAAGGTATTAGTGACTGGGGGATTGGATGGTATTCGGGTGTGGGACATCAGAAACCAACGTCCCCTTTACACTCTGGCAGATTTTGATCATCCAACCTATTCCCTAGCGCTTCATCCCAAGGCCGAAACCCTGGTAAGTGGACTCAAGAATGGCACGATTAAAATTTGGAATCTGAACACAGGACAACCCCTTTACGTTATTCGAGCTCATCAAGGTATCACTAGTGCTCTAGCCTTTACCCCTAATGGTAGAACCCTAGTCAGCAGTGGTTATGACGGTAAGATTAGGGTCTGGGATACGCAGACTTGGCAGCTTAAGTATACCTTGACTAAACATACTGGAAAGATTCGTGCGATCGCAATTAATCCAGTTAATGGCACAATTCTCGCTAGTGCTAGTCGTGATGGGGTGCGGTTGTGGAATTTGAACACTGGTAAGCAGATTGCTTGGTTGACTGGACATCAAGATTGGGTACAATCCCTTGCCTTTAGTCGGGATGGGCGTTTTCTGGCTACTGGGGGATTTGATCGGACGATTAAAATTTGGCAGGCGAATAGAACAGAGGTGGCTCGACAGTAAAAAAATACCAATTAAAGTAGGGTTGGAACAGGTAAGCGATCAGCTACAGCAGTCGAAGCCTAGTTTAGGACAGTCACTTTTCCTCAAACCTAGATACAAAGCTAGTTTAACTTCTGACTTCTGACTTCAAACTTCTGACTTCTGCTATATCAGCGATCAGCTATCAGCTAAAGGCTAACCACTGACCGCTGACTACTGACCGCTGACTGCTGACCGCTGACGGCTAAATGCTTACAACCAAACTCCCTACAAGCTAAAGAATATTATGACAGATAAATCGAATAATATTGCTATTATTCATTTCGATGGTGTCAGCAAAAGACGAACTAATCAATCCGCCTGTGGTGCTATAATTCAGTACCAAGGTGAAGTTTATCCAGTCTCTCAATACTTAGGATTTACTACTCAGAACCAAACTGAATATATGGGGCTAATCCTTGGACTACAGAAGACTCTAAAGCTGGGAGCAAAAGAAGCCAAAATCTATGGGGATTGCGAACTAGTAATTAACCAGCTCCATGGGGATTATATGGTTAAAAACAACAATTTGGTTAGCTTTCACACCCGAGCCAAAACCCTTCTTGATAAACTGGATTTCTACGAATTAATCTGGATTAACAAAACCCAAAACCTTGAAGCTGACCAGTTAGCTAATGACTGTATTGATTTGGAAAAGTCCCAGAAGTAAAGAATGCGTGGGGTTTGCAGTAATTTCAATAGGAAAGGGAATAGGGAACAGGGAATAGGGAATAGGGAGTAGGGAGTAGGGAGTAGGGAGTAGGGAGTAGGGAGTAGGCAAGAGGAATCCCCCCTCTCCCCACACTCTTGGCTCTTGCCAATCCCAATGGAAATGGAATATCAGTTCTCTTTTGATGCCTGCTCCTCTTGCAACAGTTGCTCTTTGGAATCTCCCCAGTAGGCTGCGTAAGTCCAAACTTCGTGGTTATCGTTTTCTTTGCTTTCTACTGACCATCGATAAATAGCTGATTTCGGCTCAACCCCAATTTCTATAAGCTTGGCACCCATATAGTACTCCATTTGGTTTTTGGTCATATACTTGACCCCAGTAGGCTCATTCTTTTTTACGGTTCGGGACATGAAAGCTTTAGTATGTTTTGCCATTTTGTTTCTCTTTTGGGTGTGAATATTAAGAATTGCTGATGTCTTGCATCTATTCTTGACTAATCTCTAGCAAGAGTTAGACACAATTCTTAATATTCTAATGCTTGAAGCGATAACAGAGTTAGGTAAAGTACCCTACTTCCGGTATTTTCGGGCTGAGCAACGGCTGAACATCTAGTGATGGGATGGGCTTGATCGTTGCCAGACTTTGCTGCTGCTACACCATGCGATCGCTTTTAGCGGAAGCGAAGCTTCATCGCGTAGCGTGACCAAAGGTCAATCGCAAATGAGATCCCATTAGTATGAAGAAAAGGATGAAGGTCAGCAGTTGCATCCAGACCAGTGTACCAAAGGCACTGCCAACGGCAATTGTGGCTGATCATCCACTGGCCAGATCCCTCAGTGTTTAGTAACTAATCAAGTGCAATTCTCATCTCTCATCAAGAGTGAGGTGCACAGGATTTTTTTCCACTCCCCCCTCCCCGTGCGGTGAAACCACTACTAATAAAACTCTTCCCCCTACTCCCTACTCCCTACTCCCTACTCCCTACTCCCTACTCCCTACTCCCTACTCCCTACTCCCTAAAACCAATGTATCTGGGAAAATTGAACCTTAAGCCTGTCTACTGGCTCTTAGGGCTAATCTTGGCAGTCATCCTCCTCTGGGCACTACCCAAGCCTTGGCACGCTGCCAGTTTATCCACTGACCCGAAAGTATTGCATGTCCTCAATCGCGTTAGTTTTGGTCCTCGCCCTGGGGACATCGAACGGGTGAAATCCATGGGAGTTGATGCTTATATTCAGTCCCAACTTTCCCCAGAATCTATTCCTGAACCGCCACAACTGAGGAAACAACTCAAGAATTTGGATACCCTGGAACTGAATCCAGTGGAGCTATGGAAAGGCTATGCACCACCACAAGGTAAAAAGAAACGGCAGCTGACTCAGCAACAACGGAAGCAGGCTCAAAAGCGATCGCAAATACCTAGGCAGCAGGGATTAGAAGCCCGTTTAATCAAAGCGATCGCTAGCCCTCAACAGCTTCAGGAAGTAATGGTAGACTTCTGGTTCAACCACTTCAATGTTTTTGATAGCAAGGGATTGAATCGGATCTGGGTTAGTTCCTTTGAACAAGATGCCATTAGACCCCATGCCCTTGGTCGTTTTCGGGATTTGTTAGGTGCTACAGCTCACCATCCCGCCATGCTCGTCTATTTAGACAACCACCAAAACACTGCACCAGGAAGTCCAGGAGCTCGTGGTCGATACAAAGGGCTTAATGAAAACTATGCTCGGGAACTGATGGAACTCCACACCCTAGGAGTAGATGGTGGCTACACCCAAGAGGATGTAATTACCCTAGCGCGGATCTTGACTGGCTGGACTACTGACCGTGAGGGTAAGTACGGTGACAGTAGAGGATTTTATTACGAAAGTAAGCGCCATGATTACAGTGATAAGGTTTTGCTGGGTACACCGATTCCAGGTAGCGGCAGCCTAGAGGGAGAGCAAGCGCTAGACCTCCTAGCTCGTCATCCCTCCACCGCCCATTACATTAGCTACAAATTAGCCCAGTACTTTGTAGCTGATCAGCCACCAGCAAAGCTAGTAGACACTCTAGCCCAACGCTTTTTGAAGACCGATGGGGATATTCGTAAGGTTCTCAAAACCCTATTTCAAAGCCCTGAATTTTGGGACACTCAGTATTACAACAGTAAATTTAAATCCCCCTATCACTACATCATCTCAGCAGTGCGAGCTACAGGCAGTAAAAAGCCCAAATGGAAAACCCTCTCTGGTATTATCCGTCAGCTAGGAATGCCCATCTACGGCTGTCCAACTCCCAATGGTTACAAAAATACTGAGAAGGCTTGGCTCAGTCCAGATGGGATGATTCGCCGGGTCAGCTTTGCCACCGCATTAGCCAATGGTAATTTCGAGCAGCGTCAACCTAAAGAAAAGCGTAAACCTGTGGATGCTGTCCAACTCAGGAAAACCCTAGCTAATCACTTTTCTGACCAAACCAAAGAAGTCATCGACACTAGTCCAGCTAAGCTACGGGCCGCCTTGATTTTAGGGAGTCCAGAAATGATGTATCGGTAATCTATTAGGGAGTCGGGAGTCGGGAGTCGGGAGTCGGGAGTCGGGAGTCGGGAGTCGGGAGTTGGGGGAATAAAATTGATTGCACCATACTTTTTGAAGTATGAAGTATGAATGATTAATTATAATTTTTGATGTTTAAATAGCCATTTAAAAAATATGCTTTTAAATCAAATTTTAATAAATTTGCTATTTTTATAAAAGCAAATTATATAATATTAATTTATTATAATACCAAAAACTCCTCGAAGCTCTTTCCTACGATTCCCGATTCCCGATTCCCGATTCCCGATTCCCGATTCCCGATTCCCGATTCCCGATTCCCGATTCCCGATTCCCTGTTCCCTATGCTATAAAAACCAACCATGAAAAGACGCAAATTATTACAACAAGCTAGCCTTCTAACTGCTGGGGGACTTATCTCTATGGGAAGTTGGGTAGCTAGAGGATTAGCAAATACGGCAAATACTAATCACCGTAAGCGATTGATTGTTATTTTTCTGCGGGGTGGCATAGATGGATTGAATGTAGTTGTGCCATACCAAGATGCTGATTACTACCAAGCGCGACCGAGAATTGCCATTCCTCGCACCGGCGAAAAAGGGGGAGTCTTGGATTTAGATGGTTACTTTGGCTTACATCCAGCTTTAGCTGATCTCATGCCTCTTTGGAAACAGAAAAGTTTAGCCTTTGTTCACGCCAGTGGTTCACCAGACTCCAATCGCTCCCATTTCGATGCTCAGGATTACATGGAAAGTGGCACCCCAGGCATTAAGAGTACAGATGATGGCTGGATGAATCGACTATTAGGGACGATTCCCAAGGAAATACCAACTCAAGCCGTGAAT
>NZ_JAAHHU010000336.1:0-4785 GCF_010672095.1 Moorena sp. SIO3I6
CTTTGGAGGCATTTCGGAGTGCCATATCTTACCGTTTTGTATGTTGGCTGCAGGAAAATATGGACGTATTTTTAAGATATAAAGCGAGTTTAGGCTTGATTTGGGCTTGATTTTTGCTAAAGTCCCATTATCATGAAAATGATAGCAAAAGAATACCAAAAAATCCTGGAAAAAGAACTCAACCGCAGTACTTATCTATTACTAACTCTAGTTGTAGCAAGTCTTCAATTATTTAAACAAGTGAAGTTAGAGTGGTTAGCCGAAGCACTACCATTCCCAATTTTGTTTGAAAGTCGTCGGCAGAAATTACGGCGTTTCTTGAGAAATAAAAACTTAGGTGTGGAGAAAATTTGGTTTCCCTGTGTAAAGTGTCTATTAAGGAGTATGTTTAAACCCTCCGATACGATATATCTGGCCTTAGACAGAACAAGCTGGGGAGAAATAAATATCTTGATGGTAAGTATAATTTGGAACCACAGAGCATGGCCAGTATATTGGATTTTTTTATCAAAAAAAGGAAGTAGTAACCTCAAGGAACAGCAAGAGGTATTAGGGAAAAGTATTGAGCTGTTATTAGGGCAAATAGATGAGTATATAGTGTGTGTGCTAGGAGATAGAGAATTTTGTTCACCGAAGTTGGGCTTTTGGCTATCAGAAAAAGGGACATACTTTTGTTTAAGACAGAAATGCGATACAAAGATTAAAGTCAAAAAGGGGTTATATAAGGAACTAAGAGAGTGGGGTTTAACTCCTGGGATGAAGCTTTTTATCAATGACCGACAGGTGAGCGACGCAAACCGGCTTTGGGACTTTCAATATTGCGGCTAAGTGGAAAAGGAACTACAAAGGCTTTAAGACAAAAGAACCTTGGTATATCTTAACTAACTTAGTTGATTTAAAAACAGCTATTCTAGCTTACCAAAAGCGTTTTGATATTGAGGAAATGTTTCGAGATTTTAAATCAGGTGGCTATAATCTTGAAGGCTCCAAGCTCAAACATCAACAGCTTAATAAACTACTTATTGTCGTTGCTATTGCTTATACTAGTGCCCTGCTCCAAGGTCAGCACATTAAGAGTATTGGCATTCAAAAATATGTAGCACGACCGGAAACTTCCTCAACCTCACAACGTAGACATAGCTCTTTTTATATTGGTCAACATCTTCATCATTGGCTCCGCCTACAGCAATTGTGCCAACAAACTTTGTCTGAACTTTTGCAAATTAATCGTCGTTGGATTCTCCATTACAATCAGGGCAAACGTGCCATTGAGCTTGCCCTATCTAGTTTTCAATCCCCTTTGTCGCCCTGCTAGCAAAATCCCCCCCTTATCAGATTTGATTCGACAAAAGGCTATAGAGCATGGACTGGTGGGTAGCCCTGCCTGATAAATTGCTGATCCAATCTGTCAACCAGCGGTTATTGAGAAATTGCGAAATATGCCATCAATTATCAAGCGATGTTGACTATTGCCTCTATATTACTCTGGCTTTAGTTGAAATCTTCTTTCTCCTGTTGCTGGTGATATCGATCACAGTTCCATGGTGATCTTTTAACTTTGCAGACACGCCCTAGAACCATTCACGGAATTTATCAAATCTATGTTGTCAGAGCATCCATCATTAACTCTGTCGGAAATGGTGGAAATACTTGAAAAAGAGAAAAAAATTACTGTCCACATTACTACTTTGAGTCTAATCTTAAAAAAACTTAACATAACGCGAAAAAAAAAACGCTATATGCTAGTCAAGCCAAAAGGTCAAGGGTAGCTATATTAAGATGTCTTTATTGGCAGAAAATTACGAATTTTTTAGTAAAAAACCTAGTCTTTTTGGATGAAATTTTAACTTAGGTAAAAAGCGCATTTATGGCCGTTATAAAAGAGGGACTAGAGTTGTCGATTATCGGCCTTATTACAGAGGGAAAAATATCACAATAATCAGCAGGGTAATCGCATCTAAATCGACCCTCAAAATGCTCTAACACTCCCTAAAACTTGATTATCCTCTGAACTGACCAAAGTCAACTAATTGAGTGGTCTTGCACCGGTTCGGCGTTTATGATCTAGGGCTTGACCGAGAACACAGACCTCGATTACCTCTTCCAACTCACCTGCTCAGTGGTGATCAACTACGACTAACACCTGACTTACCGGCACTGGCAGCCAGGATTTCCATTACTGAGTTATTGTCCATCCCAGCTCGGTAACGCTTCATCTTCAGACTCTGTTTGGAGGGTACCTGCTTGAGTAAACTAACACTTAAACGTCGCAACAATCCCAGGTTCTGTGCCGCATATCCGCATAGGTATCCGACTAGCATCTTCGCCAAAGGTGACATCAAGCACCCAATGCAGACTGTTCTCAATACTCCAATGGGAGCGAATCACCGAGTTGTGTCGCTGGGCATCGCCTTCCAGGCTGCTAATGTAAAACCGCACTTCAAACCTGGTTTTGTTCCATAACTTCTGGGTACTCTTGACCATGACAACCGTCTCTAAGCCCGCCCATTGACCTTGCCGAGGCAGTGGTGGTAATTGACTCACGGGCACGACCCAAACTTGGCGAGTTTCTATGCGATGATGTCCACTGTCTATGGTTTCATCGTAGCTGTACTCAATCCCCTGCCAGTTGTGGGCTTGTGCTTGCTCGAACCAAGCCTCTACTTGTTGGCTGAGCTGACCCTGGTTGCCTTTGAGTGCCAAGACATAGTCGCCTTCTGCCTGCTTGAAATGCCTACGCTATGGCGATTTGGGTGCCCATGGCATCAAGGGTGACTACCGCCCCCTTGAGGTTCAGCAATTGCAGCAGGAGCGGCACTGCTGTGATTTCATTGGATTTGCTCTCCACTTTTTGCGCTCGCTAAAACCAGCCCATGTTCACTGCTTATGGCACTCACACTCTGTAACGCCTTCAGTTGACCAGCTCGGTCATAGGAGCCTTTGGTGGTCTTGCCATCGATATGAATCAACTTCAGGGCTAATTTCTCAGTAATACAGCTGACCCAACTCAAGAAACTCGTCTCGAGCTCCTGGGGGTCTAGCAGACCAAACACCCGACCAAAGGTATCGTGTGACGGAATCCCATTGGGCAACTCTAAAAACGTCTCCAGCCACACTTGCGAACGCTTTACCGTAGGTAACGATTGCCACAAACCCATCGGCACCGGAGAGCACCGCCAAAATGGCAATCGTGATCATGGCCACCAAGGAATGTTTCTGGGTTCGCTCCACTCGGGGATCTCGCAAGTGCTGAAAATGCTTCAGAACACTGTTTTTCAAGATTAACGCTTCACGCTCCTGCTGAGCCTTCACAAAGCCTTTTGCCATAATGACTGACTAGAGAATGCAAATCTTGGCAAATCCAACGGTTAACCGCAACATCCGCTCTGGGACAACCTTGAACACTGACTGGCTATCATACCTATACTCCCTGTAGTTTGTCAAGTACGATTTATACCAAATTAGATGCGATTACCCTGCAATAATCAGTGCACTTTCCTACCAAGCAATCTTAGGTACTATGACCTTAAATGGTTCGATGAATCCTCAAGGTTTTCTAACTTATAGAAAACCAGTTTTAGCACCATCATTATGGCCTGGCGCTGTGGTAATTATGGATAATTTTCCCACCCATAAAAACCAAAAAGTTGTAGAAATATTATCTACAGTTGGAGCTAGCGTTTTCTTTTTACCTCCTTATTCTACCGATTTTAATCCGAGGGAAAAATTTTGGTTTATTTTGAAAGAATATTTACGTTCATTAGTCCCGATGACTAGAGATGAGTTAGAAAAAGGTCTAGTTGATTGTTGTGATTATTTGACTAAAGAACAAATTAAAAAACTTTTTTATTATTGTTGTTATTGTAACTAAGTTAAGTGCAAACCGCTATATGTTACCATTATGTCCTAACTATCCCTTTTTTGGCTATATAAGTAATCTAGCCCTTAGACCTCGTTGATAATACTTTCGTGTCTTGATGCAGTCGCTCATGGGGGAAACCACGGCAGTTGCTCATGGGGGGAACCCCCAAGACCGCACTGCCTCCCCAAGACCGCGCTGCATCGCTTATTAGGATGCGCGTCTCATTAATTCGGTTACTAATTCTAGACAAACATCTTTGAAGTTAACCCAGGTTTGACCATATAAACCAACGTAAAAACTGCTATGTCTTCTCTCCAATCGGCCAGATTATTTTACACGAACCACATAGTTTTGGATTCCTTTACGTTTAATGTTATGACCTTGAATAGTTGCAGAAGTATAAGCTATAGTCATCAATAAAACTAGATAAATAAAGCGTTTACCTTCAACGTTAGTCTTTTCTAAATTATAACCACCTGTCTTAAAATCTCTAAACATTTCCATGCCTCGCTTCGCTCGCCAGGCTTCGCCAACGAATCAAATCTTTGTTTGTAAGCTGAAATAGCCGAATTTAAGCTATCCAAATTTGTCAAAATAAACCATCCTTCTTTTGGGGCTACTCCGTTAAGTTTACGTTTCCATTTAGCGGCAACATTAAAACTTATAAAACCACGATTATTCGTGACTTTAATTCCTTTAATAAATAAAGACACTCCAGGTACTAGACCTAAATCATTTAATTTAATCCAACTATTTTTTTGATATTCAACTAACTCATTCTTTTTTAAACGCAAACGGCTTTGTTGCATGAATGATGAAGGGGTCAAAATGCTCCCCCTCTCAGGAGCAGTTTTAAGCATTATGGGCATAGCTATCAGGCATACCCAAATGGGTCATAGGATTGAGGGCAGCACAAGCAAGTA
>NZ_JAAHHU010000337.1:0-4770 GCF_010672095.1 Moorena sp. SIO3I6
TATCGCACTGAAGTTAAGGTTGATACAACAGAAGTCAACCTTAATGAAATCCGTAATGTTGAGATGGCAGCTCAACGAGCAACTAGTGATTTCCATGTCATTGTATCAGACTTGAGATTCCTAGCCAATCAAAATGAGTTACGGACAATGTTAGATAGCACCAGTGATGCTCCCCAAGAAACTGAAAGGTGGCGCATGGCCCTTACTCAAGAATATCTGATCCTGGTTCGAGAGAAAGGGCTTTATGACCAAATTCGCTTTCTGGATACAACTGGTAAAGAAATTGTTACAGTCAACTTTAACCAAGGTCAGCCGGTTATTGTGCCTGAGGAACAACTGCAAGTCAAGGCAAATCGTTACTGGTTTCAAAAAACCTTAGCTTTGCCAAAGGGAGAAATGTTTGTCTCTCCCCTAGACCTGAATGTCGAAAATGGAAAAATTGAACACCCCCTGAAGCCAGTGATTCGCGTTGGTAGTCCTGTGTTTGACAGTTCTGGTCAGAAACGGGGCATCGTCATAATTAACTATTTTCCTAAACATTTCATCAATAGTTTGGAATCCGAAAATCACACGTCCTTAGGGGAAATGATGCTCTTGAATGGTGAGGGGTTTTGGCTGAAGGGAACCAAGCCAGAGGATGAATGGGGATTCATGTATCCTAACCGCAAAGACCGTACCTTTGCCAAGGGGTTTCCAAAAGAATGGCAACGGATTTCTAAGGCTGATCAGGGGCAATTTGAAACTACTAACGGTAAGTTTACCTTTACCACTGTTCATCCTTTCTACGAGATGCAAACAGGTAAAACTCCTGTACAAAAGCGTTTTTCTGATCCCACTAAGATGGATGCTAACTCCGATACCTGGAAAATTGTCACCTACATTTCCCCTAAACTCATAAAAGAACGCTCTCGTGATTCCTGGAAGCCGCTAGGGCTGCTTTATGGTAGTTTAGTGGTGCTAATTGGTATTGGTTCTGGCTTACTAGCACGGGCTAAGGTAGAGCATCAGCACGCAGAAGAGGAACTGGGACTGAGTCAGGAACGCTTGCAGCTAGCTTTAGAAGGATCCGGTGATGGACTCTGGGACTGGAACATCATGACTGGAGAGGTTTATTACAGTCCCCGGTGGTTAGAAATGCTGGGCTATGATGTGGATGAACTACCAGGATACCTCAGCAGTTGGGAAAAGCTGATACATCCAGAGGATAAAGCCTTAGTAAAGTCGTTGCTGAATGCTTGTCTAAAGAACAGTTCGGTTCTCTTTGCCTGTGACCATAGAGTACGAACCAAATCTGGTCAATGGAAATGGATTGCCATTTACGGTAAAGTCGTGGCTCATGATCACAAGGGCAACCCGAAACGAATGGCAGGAACCCATAAAGATATTAGCGATCGCAAACAGGCCGAGGAGGAGCTGCGGCTGAGCAGAGAACGCTTTCGCACGCTCTATGAAAATACACCAGTTATGCTGCATTCGATTGATAGCAATGGTAAATTGCTCAGTGTCAGTAACTACTGGCAAAAGAAGTTAGGCTACGATCGTAATGAAGTTATTGGAAGACAATCAACTGATTTTTTAACAGAATCACGCCAGTACACCCAAGGGGTGTTTCTGCCTAAATGTTTTGAGACAGAAATGTGCTTGGATGTTCCCTATCAGGTGATTTGCAAGAATGGAGAAATCATTGACGTGCTTCTTTCCGCTATTGCTGAACAAGATGAGTTAGGTCAGGTGGTTCGGTCTCTAGCGGTTATGGTTGATGTCACTGCTCGCAACCGAGCGGAAGCCGCACTCCAACATGCTAAAGAGGCTGCGGAAGTCGCCAATCGTGCCAAAAGCGAATTCCTGGCTAACATGAGCCACGAACTAAGAACCCCCCTTAATGGTATCCTCGGCTACACCCAAATCCTCAAAAAGTCCAAAACCATGACCCCTGAGGAACTCAAAGGCGTCCACATCATTCATCAGTGTGGTTCACACCTGTTAACCCTGATTAACGACATTCTAGATCTATCCAAAATTGAAGCCAGGAAAATGGAACTCGTTCCTAGAAATTTTCATTTTTCCTCCTTTCTGGAAAACCTGGTTGACATCTGCAGTATCCGCGCTAATCAGAAGGACATTGTATTTACTTACCAACCCCTTTCTCAACTCCCCAATGGCATCTATGGGGATGAGAAACGCCTACGACAAGTACTGATGAATCTCCTAAGTAATGCCATCAAGTTTACTGACTCTGGGGAAGTAACCTTGAAAGTGAGTGTCCTTGAATCTACCCAAAAGGATATCTCCCCATCACCCTCCTTCACAAGGGAGCTTAACAAAGAAAAAAGGACAAAAATCCGGTTTCAAGTAGAAGATACTGGGATTGGTATAACCCCAGAGCAATTACAAAAGATTTTTTTACCCTTTGAGCAAGTAGGAAATCCCTTTCGCAAAGCAGAAGGGACAGGATTGGGATTAGCGATTACTCAGAAACTCCTGTGTATGATGAACTCTACCTTAGAAGTCAGGAGCCAGCCGGAAATTGGCAGTGTGTTTTGGTTTAATTTGGAGTTGCCAGAAGCCACAGAAAGCTTACATGCCCCCATGGCTTCTCAAACAGGGATCATTGGCTTCAAAGGCCAGGGGCGGAAAATCCTGGTGGTGGATGATAAATGGGAAAATCGCATGGTTTTGGTTAATCTGCTTGCCCCCCTTGGGTTTGAACTGGTGGAGGCCACCAACGGTCAAGAGGGTTTGGAGAAAGCTCAGTGTCAGCCTGAGGTAATTATTACGGACTTGCTCATGCCAGGGATGAATGGTTGGGAATTGATCCGACAGCTGCGAGAATCTCCCCAATTACAGTCAGTAGTGGTGATTGCTTGCTCAGCCAGCGTATTTGATACTCACCAACACAAGAGTATTGAGTCTGGGGCGGACGAGTTTCTGCCCAAGCCAGTAGATTCAGAAAAACTATTCGAGATATTACGGATGCATCTGAGACTGGAATGGGTGTATGAAGGAAAAGAAGAACGAGAAAAGATGATGGCTGAAAACATCTCATGTCAAACTACAGAGATTATCCCTCCCCCAGCTGAAAAACTTGCTCAGCTCTATGATTTGGCCAGAACAGGCTTAATCAGCGAAATTCTAGAACAAGTGGATACTCTGGATAAATCCGATGATAAATTTGCGATTTTTGTCCAACATATCCAGCAATTCGCTCAAGGCTTTCAGGTTAAAAAAATCCAAGATTTCATCAAACAATACCTGGAACGTAATTAGTTAAGAGGTAAGCCTATGGGCTACGCCCACGCTACTTGAGGTGCCGTCAGTTAACGCCCTAAGCCCATGCTACCCTTGCCAGGGATCAGCCAATAGCCTACTTTTCGGCTAAGCAAACAGTCATTGATAATGAGAGCAAAGTTTTAGGGGTTAATGGGATTAACATTAATAAAATCCTAGTTTTACGGTTTAACTATTAGAAAGTCATGCTGATAGATTTATGGTTAGGGTTATTAGGAGTTATCAGGATGGTTTAGCAACGATTTATTAATTGGTTACTTGCTTCGACCACTCTATAAAAAGGTGTAACAATGATCAATGGCCAGGATCAACAACTAATATTAATTGTAGATGATATCGCCACCAATTTAGAAGTACTATCCACAACATTGATCAGTGCTGGTTTCAAAGTTGCAGTTGCCACTGATGGCGAAAGCGCCATTGAACAGGTTGACTATAAACCGCCAGATCTGATTGTGTTAGATGTGATGATGCCAGGAATTGATGGATTTGAAACGTGCCATCGGCTGAAGGAAAATCCGTTAACCCGTGAAATTCCTGTGATTTTTATGACAGCCCTGAGCGAGACCGTGAACAAGGTCAAGGGTTTTTCTCTCGGAGCAGTGGACTATCTGACCAAACCGATTCAGTCAGAGGAAGTATTAGCCAGAGTTAGAACCCATTTGCAACTGCAAAGTCAGGCAAAGGCCCTCAAGGAGCAAAATGCCCTTCTTAAAGAGGAAATTGAACAGCTAAGGTCAGCAGAAGCGAGGTGGCAAAACACCCTAGAACAGCTCGAAGCTGCCCAAAGCCAGATAATCGCCCAAGAAAAACTCGCTGCTCTTGGACAACTGGTTGCAGGAATCGCTCACGAAATCAATACTCCCCTCGGAGCAATTCGCTCCTGTGTGGGCAATCTGTCTAACTTCTTCAACGACCACCTCCAGCAATTACCCTCATTTTTTCAAGGACTCTCGCCAGAACGTCAGTCCGATGTGTTGGCCTTACTCCAATACTCCAGCCGACAGAGTACCCCTCTATCTACCCGAGAGCAACGTCAACTCAAACGAAGGTTGAAAAGCCAACTGGAATCCTACGCTATTGATAAAGCAGTCAAGCTAGCCAATTTATTGGCGGGAATTGGGGTTTATGAGGACTTTGAAGAGTTTTTGCCTCTCCTGAAAGACCCAGACAACGAAATGATTTTAACCACTGCCTATCAGTTAGCTAACCTCTATACGAGTACTCGCAACATTACCACTGCCGTGGAACGAGCCACAAAAGTGGTGTTTGCCTTGAAAACTTATGCTCGTTATGACTCTAGTGGGGAAAAGATAGATGCACAGATTACTGATGGCATTGACACGGTCTTGACTCTTTATCATAACCAACTCAAACATGGCGTAGACGTCTACAGAAACTATGACGATTCTTTGCCAGTTATCCGGTGCTATCCTGATGAACTCAATCAAGTCTGGACGAATCTGATTCACAATGCTCTCC
>NZ_JAAHHU010000338.1:0-4767 GCF_010672095.1 Moorena sp. SIO3I6
GTCTTGACGGGGTTTCACTGACGGTTGCGCTTGTAATGGTTGTCTGGTGCTGGGTAACCTGGGACGAGTTCGCCACCTGACTGTTCTGTGGGCATTAATCACTGGATCCTCTGGAGTCGGTGGTAATCCGCCTTTGCCGGTAATGGTAAAGGAACTGCCCCCAGCAATCCGATTATTCTCAAAGCCACAAAGGTCATTGGCCAGGATAGCTTCTGCATCGACCAGGATTCCTGGCAATTCGTTTAAGCCTGAAGTGGGGTCTACCTGGGTGATGTTGAGAATTACGTCACCGTTGAAGGATGAGCCACGGTCGGAGGTGGAAGTGATGTCATTGTCTGGAGTTGGACGGTCTCGAAACTCTAAACCAAAGATGCCTTGAGCCTCAATCTCAACACGACCTCCTGAGCCTCGTTGAGCATTGGCGGTGATGTCGCTATCTCCGAGACCGACTAGGGTATCAGTATTAATTTCTATATTTCCTCCAGTGGTTGTATCCTTAGCGTCAGTTAGAATCAAGCTTCGGTTGAGGAGTCGGATGTCACGGGAAAAGAGTTTAATATTGCTGTTGTCAATATTGCTGTTCTCTCCTGCTGCTGTTTCTGCTGTGATCCTGCCATTGTTGTCAAGGAAGATGGAATTGGCATTAATCTTTACTTCGCCTGCTAAAGTTCTCGGTTGAGTGCTTCTAGCACTAATACCTGCTCCATCAGAGATGATTAACTTGTCAGTGGTAATATTCAAAAACTCTCCGGCATTTCCTATCCCTTCAGTTTGAGTAAACAAGCCGCTGGAAAACTCACCCGAGGCTGAGGTACCAATCAGTTGAACCGTAGATGAGGCATTCACAATCAAATTTCCCCCATTCCCAAGACCCCTTGTGCCAGCTAAAACTTGTGCTCCATCAGAGATGATTAACTTGTCAGTGGTAATTTTCAAAAACCTTCCAGCATTTCCTGTCCCTTCAGTTAGAGTAAACAAGCCGCTGACACCCCGACCATCGGCTGTTGTACTAATCAGTTGAACCGTAGATGAGGCATCCACTGTCAAATTTCCCCCATCTCCTTCACCAAAAGTGCTAGCGGAAACTTGTGCCCCATCAGAGATGATTAACTCCCCAGTGGTAATCTTCAACTCTCCGGCATTTCCTTTTGAGCCTGGATTAGCTTGAGCAGACAAGCCGCTGCTAAACCGACCATCGACTGAGGTACCAATCACTTGAACCTTTGAGGAAGCATCCACTGTCAAATTCCCGCTGTCCCCTTCATCAAAAGTATTAGCTAAAACTCTTGCTCCATCTTTGACAATTAACTGCTCAGTGGTAATACTGACATCTCCCCCATTTCCTGTCCCTTCAGTTTGAGTAGTCAAGCGGCTGGGAAACCTACCATCGGCTGAGGTACCAACAAGTTGAACAGATTCAGAGGCATCCACGGTCAACTTTCCCCCGTTCCTTTCACCTCTTGTGCTAGCTGAAACAACTGCTCCATCAGAGACTATTAACTGCCCAGTGGTAATCTTCAACTCTCCTGCATTTCCTGTCCCTTGAGTTAGAGCAAACAAGCCGCTGGAAAACTCACCCGAGGCTGAGGTACCAACAAGTTGAACAGATTCAGAGGCATCCACAGTCAAATTTGCGCCGTTCCCTTGAGCTCTTGTGCTAGCTGAAACTTGTGCTCCATCAGAGACTATTAACTGCCCAGTGGTAATCTTCAACTCTCCTGCATTTCCTTGGCCAAAAGTCCTAGCTGAAACAAATGCTCCATCAGAGACTATTAACTTCTCAGTGGTAATAGTTAAATCTCCTGCATTTCCTGTTGCTCTTGAATTAGCTTGAGAAAACAAGCCGCTGCGAATCATAGCATCGGCTGAGGTACCAATCACTTGAACACTAGAGTTGGCATTAACAGTCAAATTTCCCCCATCCCCTTCACCAAAACTCCCAGCTGAAACAACTGCTCCATCAGAAACCGTTAACTCCCCAGTGGTAATACTCACATTTCCTGAATTTCCTGTCCCTACAGTTTGAGAAAACAAGCCGCTGGCAAACTGACCATCGGCTGTTGTACCAATCAGTTGAATCCTAGAGGAGGCATTGACACTTAAGCTTGCCCCATCCCCTTCACCAAAAGTGTTAGCATTAACTTGTGCTCCATCAGAGACAATTAACTGCCCAGTGGTAATACTCACATTTCCGGCATTTCCTGTCCCTACAGTTTGAGAAAACAAGCCGCTGGGAAACTGACCATTGGCTGTTGTACCAATCATTTGAATCCTAGAGGAGGCATCCACAGTCAAATTTCCGCTGTCCCCTTCACCAAAAGTGTCAGCTGAAACAAATGCTCCATCAGAGACTATTAATTGCCCAGTGGTAATCCTCACATCTCCCGAATTTCCTGTTGCTCCTTGAATGACGTTGGCTCCCAAAGAGCTGAGAGTACCATCAGGCGATACACCAATTAATCGCACAGATTCAGTGGCATCCACTGTCAAATCTCCGCCCTGCCCTGAGCCAGTTACATCCGTAGTTATCCGAGAACCACCCTCAAGACTCAATTGTGAAGCCCGAACTTCTATCCCACCGCCATTCTCACTTCCGATGGTATCCGCAAAAACAAAAGAGCGATCGCGTAAACTCACATTACTCCCCTGCACCTGGATACTCCCACCACCAATGCCACTGGTATCAAGAACAGCACCCTCAGACAAACTAATATCCTGAAACCCTTGAACTCCTGAATAATCCAACTCAAAACTCGTATCGGTTGGGGTCAGCTTCACCACACCATTAGCACCAACACTCCCCAGCTCAATCCGTCCATCCAATGCAACATTAATGCCACTAGGAATAGTAACCTCACCACCAATTAGCCCCAATGTTTGACCATCTGGTACCCGAAACAGACCAGATTGATTAGTAATAGTCCCTGGATTGGAACCATATTGCAACCCAGATGGAATATTAATGGTCAACAACGGTTTTTCATTGGGATTTTTAGTGCTGAATACTGTGCCATCGTCAAACAACACACTATCAGCAGTACTCCCAAAAAATGAACCTCCCACATCCAGTCTGCTATTGGGACCGAAGACAATACCATTGGGATTGATCACAAATAAATTAGCATTACCCAACACGCCTAGGGTTCCCAAAATATTGGAAACATTACCTCCCGTTACCCGACTCAGGATGTTGGCAACTCCAGCAGGATTCGCAAAATAAACTCGCCCGAACTCCGCCACATTGAAATCTGAAAAGCTGTGGAAGAGATTACTGTCTCTAATCGCCCCACCTTCAATTAAATCTATTACAATCCCGTTAATATTCAGATTGGTTACTACAGAGCTTTCATCCCCTAGGGTATTATCTGGGGTAATTTGCCCTAATGCCGTAGTTGCAGCTAGTAGAGAATACAGCACAACGCTACTTGCTGGCACCAGTCGGGAAATCCGAGGTTTCATGTTAATCAATAAGCTAGCGAATTTTTTAATTAAATCAAAAAATATATTTCAGGTTTCTTGATTTAAAAACTCTTTTTAAAGAGTTAACTAAAAATTCACAAAAAAACCTTATATTCCCCCTAGCACCAGCAGGATTAAGGTCTTCATTTTTGCTTTAACAAACCTTTAAAAAAACTTTACTTAAAATTCACAATAACAGGGAGTAGGGAGCAGGGACTTCGGAGCAGGGACTTCGGAGCAGGCAATAGGCAATAGGCATGCTAGCAATAGGCGAAAAATAATGTGTACCTCATAGCTATGATCAACGCTATAGATCTAGCTATAGCAATATTAGTGGGTTTTCCAGTTGTAGTTATTGCCTTCAAAAAAAGTATAAAATACTAGCGTTTCTCGCAGTTTTCTGATTATTTCAGTAGGGTGGGCAAAGTCATCATTTCGTGAGTACTTAAAACAAGCAAACTGTGTCTTGATGCAATAGCGAGTGGGGGAAACCCCCAAGACCGCGCTGCATCGCTTTTTGCCCACCCTACAAGCTGCATCGCTGTATTAACTTGTGTAAAGTTGCCAAAAGCCCCTCTGCTCCGAAGTCCCTGCTCCGAAGTCCCTGCTCCCTATTTCAACAGTTAATTTTACTTTTGTCCGACTACTTATTACTTGTGACTTGTGACGCTAAGGGTAGCGCTATACAATCCCCATCACAACGACTGGGCAGTATCAATAGATGCGATCGCAGCTTGGAATTTGGGCAGGGCACTGGAAATCATCTCTTCGCTGGCAGTCAGGGAGATGCGGAAATAACCTGGTATTTCCTGTGGCGTTCCAGGTAAGACAAAGACGCCGTGACTGGCCAGTAACTCGGCAAAAGCACAGTCATCTTGCCAAGGGGAGCGCACCAATAGAAAGAATGTTGCATCAGGGGTGCGGAGCTTGTAACCGATGTCCCGCAGTGCTTTGACCATCCAATCTCGCTTTTTTTGTAAATGCTCGATATTCAGGTTGAGTTGCTCCAGGTCCCCTAGGGCATACTGCATTAATACACTAGGATAACACCAACCAAAAGCACTTTGTTGTAAGATGCCAATCACTCGCCTGATTTCTTGCCGATTGGGCATAGTGGATGGTAAAGCAATATACCCTATGCGTTGACCAGGAGCCATGAAGGTCTTGCTGTAACCATAGACCAAGAAAGAAAATGGGTAAAACTGGGTAGGGCTAGGACAAGGCTGCTGATCAAACACAATCCGGCTGAAGGTTTCATCAGAAATTAGGTAAATGGGCTTACCATAACGTCTAGAGGCATCGGTGAGT
>NZ_JAAHHU010000339.1:0-4736 GCF_010672095.1 Moorena sp. SIO3I6
GCTGAATCATTTTTTGGGAATTTTCAGTATTATCCCCCTCCTTTTCCTATTCCTGGGGGAAGTAAATCGGGTTCAAGCCTCACTAGGCAAGGACTTCAGCTTTTTTCTTATCCCGTACTGACGTTAATTACTCTGGTCAATCTTTAATTGTCACCAAACTACGGTCAATATCCTTTACCTTAGTACAGCCACTCAAGGCCATCGCTATATCCAATTCATCCCTTAACAATTGCAAGACATGGCGTACTCCCGCAACTCCTGCTACAGCTAATCCCCATAATACCGGACGACCTACCAACACGGCTGATGCACCCAAGGCTAGGGCTTTGAGCACATCAGTTCCTCGACGGATACCTCCATCGATTAATACCGGTAGATGATTTCCCACAGCTGCGACCACTTCAGGTAAGGCATCGATGGATGCGATCGCACTATCCAATTGCCGACCCCGATGATTCAATTACAGTCAGTCAGTATAGCTAGCTCACCTACTCGATTGCTAGAGATTGGATTCTCTGTTTGTAAGCAGCACTGTCTAAGCCATCACCATCATTGGGATCCCAACCTTTTCTGTTGATTATTTCTTTTAGGGTATCAAGGCGTTTTACTGTTTCTGGGTGGGTTCTTAACATTGCAGGTTGATTGGTGGATTTTTTTTCTATGGTTATTAATTTTTGGAGAAATCCAGTCATGCCTGAGGAAGCGTAGCCAGCACCGTGCAACATTTCTAATCCCTTGCGATCCGCTTCATATTCCTGCTGCCTTCCTCGGGGAAGAGAGAAGGCGATATCCTCAAGAAGATTTATAATTGTCCCATACTCGATTTCAGTAAAGTTGTTGTCTTTGATAATCTGGCGCAGCTTCTCGATACTGTGTTTGCTAGTAATGTGAGCTATTTCGTGAGCTATCACTGCAGCTAACTCAGCTTCATTTTCTACCCCTTTCAGCAAGCCAGTATGAACATAAACAAAGCCACCCACCAAGGCAAAGGCATTTATAGTGTTGTCCTTGACTACTTGAAAGGTATAGGGAAAATTGGGGCGATCGCTATAGGGGATTAATCTCTGACCAATGTCTTGGACGTATTCAGTGATTTTGCGATCGCTATAAATCTCCAGCCCTTGATCAACTTCTTGTTGATTCAAACACTTACCCAGCTCTACTTCTTGTTGATCAGAAATGGTGATTAACTGAATTATCTCAATTCCTGCATCACCATCTAACCCACATGAGCCAAATGCTGATGAGGTATTGGGTAACCCTACCCCTAGACCCAGTCCCACAACTACCAGAATCAGCAGGTAAAACCATCGACGATGGGAAGCACGCTTAATCCAAGAGAATGGGTTTAACATAGTCGTCTATTTGAATAATCAAAAATAGGCTTGTAAGTATTCATTATTCAGCTTTCAGCAGTCAGCTTTCAGCAGTCAGCGATCGATTTAGTTAGCACATTTTTCATAAGCAGCTTGTCGTAGACCTTGGTAATAAATAGATTCAACACCCAAGGATTTTTCCAAAATTATATCCCACCTTAAGTTAGTAATAAATTTATCAATTATTGTCTTCCATTCTATATCCTGATCTGGTAAAATTATTCCGTAAAAATCACAACTTAACGGTCGGTCAGGAATTAAGATAAATTCCTGGAATGTCAGCCCTTGTCTTAAGGCTTCTGCCATTAAGAGCATGCCATCACTGGCAAAAGCCTCAATTTTCCGTTCGACAACATCTCTTAGAGCCAATTCTCGACCGTTAGAGCTTCTGTAAGGAGTGTCTACTATTTCAGCTAATGGGTAGGTACTGGAGATTAAGGTATGTGTATTTGAACCAGGAAGGACACCAATTTTTTTACCAGCTAGGGAAGTTTCAGGATTGAATATACCCTTCATTTCGGGTCTGATTATAAAATGTGTCCCGGAAAAATAAAAAGCAGTGGAGTAAGTAACTCCTGATAGTGGTGGAGCACTTTTGATCGTATTGGGACCACAATCTAGATGTACCTTGCCATTGGCTACCATCTCATAACGATTGTTAGGGGAGTCTTCGTCTAGAACAGATGGAATTGCCTCGAACCGAACAGATGTATTGAGTTCTTCACCGAGATAGTTGGCTAAATAATACATTTTAGTCACGCAGTAGCCTTGCCATTGGTCTTGCTCTAGAAAACCAAAGGGAGGGGAATCTCTCCTAATTCCTACTTTCAAAACACCAGTGCGCTTAATTTCTGACAAGACTGTTTCAGCTAAACTGGCTGAGGTAAACGTTAAAGATAAGATAATACTAAGGGTGATAGTGGCTAGCTTATTCCTCATTTCTTTTTGGGATTCTAATAATTACTTACTGATATCACTTTCCAATCGATAAATCGCTCAAAGGTTATCTAACCCTGAGCCTAACCCTGACTCAGTGCCAGTAATTTAGGGGAATAGTATCAAAGTATTACCAATAAATAATAACCTTTTTCATGAAAATTAACATACGCAGTCTTGCTATAACTTCAGCCAATTCATTTATATTACTAAGCTATTTGGCTTAGTGTTCCGGCATTATAAGCTAATATTAATTTATTAATAATCTAGTCAATCTTTAATTTTCACCAAACTACGGTCAATATCCTTGACCTTAGTACAGCCACTCAACGCCATCGCTATATCCAATTCATCCCGTAACAATTGCAAGACATGGCGTACTCCCGCAACTCCTGCTACAGCTAATCCCCATAATACCGGACGACCTACCAACACCGCTGATGCACCCAAGGCTAAAGCTTTGAGCACATCAGTTCCTCGACGGATACCCCCATCGATTAATACTGGTAGATGATTTCCCACGGCTGCGACCACTTCGGGTAAGGCATCGATGGATGCGATCGCACTATCCAATTGCCTACCCCCATGATTCGATACAATGATTCCTTTTGCTCCATGGTCCAATGCCTTGAGAGCATCATCTCCTCGCAAAATGCCTTTGACCAACACCGGTAGAGTAGTGATCGATTGTAACCATTCCAGATCCCGCCAGGTCAGTGTTGGATCAATTTGCTGGGCAAAATAGCTCAATAAACCCGATTCTCCTGCAGTTTTGGGAATTTCCAGACCAGTCATAGTCGCTAAATTAGCCAATTCCATCCCTACCGGTAGAGTAAATTGATTGCGTCGATCCCTTTCCCGACACCCCAACACTGGTGCATCTACGGTCAGACAAAGGGCACTAAAACCAGCTGCCTCCGCCCGTTCCACCAGTCTACGGGTGAGAGTGCGATCGCGATGGACATACAGCTGAAACCATGAGGGATTTTGGATATGGGATGTTGCCTCCTGCTTCTGTTGGCTCTGTTTCCCAGCTAGCGCTACAGCTTCTAACGGTTTAGTAGACATCGTACTCAACACCATGATTGCCCCTACCTCAGCTGCCGCCCTTGCCGTTGCCAATTCACCCTCTGGATTGGCCAGACACTGGAATGCCATGGGAGCAACCAGAATCGGTATGGGGAGAAACTGATCTAGGATTTGTGTGCTTAAATCTCGTTGACTAACATCCACCAACATCCGAGGACGAAGTTTTATCTGTTCAAACGCTGCACGATTGTCTCGCAGTGTTACTTCATCCCAAGCACCACTGGCGTAATAATCCAGTGCCATCGACGATAAATACTGTGGCGCTAGGGCTTCGTATTCAAATAGATTAATGGGTTTATTCAAGGTTTAAGGTTGGTTGAAGGTTGAAGGTTGGAGGTTGGTTGAAGGTTGGAGGTTGGTTGAAGGTTGGAGGTTGGAGGTTGGAGGTTGGTTGAAGGTTGAAGGTTGGTTGAAGGTTGGAGGTTGGTTGAAGGTTGGAGGTTGGTTGAAGGTTGAAGGTTGAATTCTAAATTCTTAATTCTAAATTCTTAATTCAAAAGGGTAGGTTGACATCTGGCACCCTTGTCAGTAATGCACCTGACCGGCTGTGGGATTAATTTTACAGGCTTTTAGCTCAAGTCCACAAGACAATAAATAAAAATTGCTATAATTTTTAGTTGATGCCCAGTTTGAGGTAAACCTTGAAAACTGTTGCTGTCTTTTTTGAGGAAGCAGGCACCTTTGCCTACCCATTTACTAAAAAAAAGTACATACGACACATTGCCCAACTTGGTGAAGCAATTGAAGCCTGTGGTGCCAATTTTCGTGTTGTTCGTCACCAATCTTCCTATCTAGGGTCAGGAGAATTTGCCCAGAGTTGGGAATTACGAGATGGAGAAGTGATAGAAACCGGTCCTGTCAAAGCTGATGTCATTTTCGATAAAGGATTGTTTAGCTCTGATGGAACTATCCCAGTTCTTAACTGTCAGGAAATTAACGAAATTTGCACCAACAAATATAAAACCTTTCAGCTGTTTAGTGACTATTCTCCCCAAACCTATCTTGTTAACAGCCAAGATGAGTTTTTTGATGCACTAAGTAGTATACCAGGGCAATATAAAGTTGTCAAGCCAGTAGATGGTCTTGAAGCTAGAAATGTCCACATTGGAGACGATGAGTTCTTAAAGAAGCAACATTGCCCCTATCCCTTCTTAGTGCAAGAGTTTCTCGATTCACGCTCAGGTATACCCGGTATTGTCAATGGTGTTCATGACTTTCGTGTAGCACTCCTCAACGGGGAAATTGTTCACTCTATAGTACGTACTCCAGCTTCAGGAAAATTAGTAGCATCCGTGACTGAAGGAGGCGAGATGCGTGTTGTAGAAATAGAGCTTA